>JAKAYZ010000172.1 GCA_021816165.1 Planctomycetota bacterium
CCTGGAAGGGAAACGCATTGAAAACCCACGTGTTGTCCCAAGCTCACCGATTGATTGGCCGCCTGCCGCGCAGTTTGATAGAAAAACCAGGCCAGACCGCTGGCACCGACGGCCAGAATATTCACTGCGGCCCCGGCGACAATTTGATCAGCTGCCGACCAAATGGTGACACCCGCGAAAATGGCGGCGGTACCCATACCCGCAAGTACCGCGGCCGCCAGCCCCACTCCGCCACTGCCACTGGTGCCCGCCGCAGCATAGCCGGCAATGCAGCCCATCAGCATCAAGCCTTCAATGCCAATGTTAATCACGCCGGTCAGCTCGGCCACCAATTCACCCAACCCGGCCATGACTAAAGGGGTGGCTGCCTGAACCGTTTGCCGCGCCAGAAAGGTGCCCAGACTTTCCCCGGTGATATTCATGATTGCACCTGTTGCGGATCCATAGCTGCGGGGTTTTCGCTGGTTTGGGGCAATGGATCGCGACTGCGGCGCATCATCCATGCGGAGGCCACCAGCATAGCTAGAATGATCACCCCCTTGACCACATTGGCCATTTGGTGTGGCAGAGCCAGGGAGCTTTCTTCGACAAAGCGGGAGCCGGTATCCAACATTCCAAAAAACACTGCGGCAACAGCAATTCCGATAGGGTTGAGGCGCCCCAGTAAGGCAACTGCAATGCCCGTGTAGCCATAGTTACCGAAATTGCCGAGCATGAAATGCGTAACGCCCAGCACCTGCACTGCCCCCCCCAAGCCCGCACAGCACCCACTTAAAAACATAATCGCAAACTGTCGCCGCACGACCGGCACACCCACCAGATTGGCAACGCGCGGATTCAAGCCCGTGATCAGCAATTCAAAACCGAAGTTGGTACGGCCCAGCACCAACGCCAACGCCAAGGCCAAGGCAAACGCCAGCGGTATGCCCAGATGAAAATCGGTATTGTGGATCAGAATGGGTAACCAATAGATGACCTTAAGTTGAGGACTTTGCGGGGCAGATGTGTTCGCGGCCTGCAGCGGACCATGCAGAGCGGCACGAACCAGATACAAGGCCACGAAGTTGAGCAAAATGGTGGAAAGCACAACCGGCACACTGCGGTAGCGCTCCAGCACACTTGCCAGCACCGCCCAGAGTCCACCGGCGACCGATGCCGCGGCTATGGCCACCACCATCACCAGCCAGGGGGGACCGGGCAAAATGAAACGTGTGGTCAGGGCCACGCTGGCCAACGCTCCCAGCAAAAATTGGCCTTGCGCACCGATATTCAGCACGCCGGAACGAAAGGCCACCCCTGCCGCCAAACCCGTCAACAAGAGTGGACAGGCATCGGCCACACTTGTGGCACAGTTGAAGCGGTTCCCCGCAGCCCCGATGATCCAACGATGTAAAATGCCCAGGGCTGGATAACCGCCAACCGCCAAAATAACCAGCACCAGTAACACGCTTAGTGCGACCGCCCCCATCGCCAGACTCATCCACAGCAAAAACACCTTCACGCCGCGCCGCGTGTCATAGCGCTGTGCCGTGGACAGCGGACTATTCAAAACTGGTGGAGGCACAGATGGGTCCAATGGGTTAGCTCCAGTTACTGATCCTGATCATGCGGCTTGCGGTGAGACACCCATCATCATCCGCCCAATAGCGGCACGATCCACCGCCGGCCAGTTTGTGGGTAACAATTGACCAGCGTACATCACCATGACGCGGTCACTTAATGAAAGCAGTTCGTCAAGATCGCTGTGAATCAACAGGATTGCGGCCCCCCGCTGGCGCGCAGCGGCGAGTTGTTGCAGGACAAACGCTGTGGCTCCGACATCCAACCCACGGGTCGGATTGATGGCCAGTATGACCGGTGGATTGCCGTGCAACTCGCGGGCAATCAGGGCCTTTTGCTGATTGCCCCCGGAAAGGGATTGGATGGGTACATCCACCCCAGCACAGCGGATATCAAAGGATCTTATCAGCGCCGCGGCCTGGGCCCGCCACGCCGTCAGGCGGCGCAGCCCAAAGCGGGAAAATTCCGGATTGCGGTAGCTGCGCAACATCAGGTTGGCAGTGAGCGAAAGCGAGAGCACCAAACCCTGGCTCTGCCGATCTTCAGGAATGCAGGCGAACTGCCGGGCCCGACGAAAGTCGGCTAAATGACGCATATCTTGACCATTGAGCGCTATAACTCCGCTGCGAATCATCAGGGAACCCAGGATGGCATCAATCAGCGACGTCTGTCCATTGCCTTCAACACCAGCAATTCCGACAATTTCTCCGGCACATACGGACAGATTAATGTTGTCCAGCAGAGGCTTGACGCCATGAGTTCCGGGTACCGGACAGCACACCCGACTTAGTTGCAGTCGGATCGGACCAGGAGCTGCTGACGATGCCCCCATCATCGGCAACGCGCTTTGCGTTCCCAACATCCGCTGGGTAATTTCTTCGGCGGAGAGTTCATTGGTCGGCCCAGCAAAAACCATTTCACCGCGCCGTAAAACCGCAATACGGTCACACATGCGCGTGACTTCCGAAAGCTTATGGCTGATAAAAATAACCGTAATGCCGGCTCGGGCCAGGCTGCGAACGGCGGGGATCAACTCATCCACTTCCTGCGGTGTTAAAACAGCCGTCGGTTCATCAAGAATAAGAATCTTACCACCCCCCAACAGGGCCTTGATGATTTCAACACGCTGTTGCTGACCGACATTGAGATGTCCCACCACGCTATCCGGATCAACCGCCCAATGCAACCGGCGGGCCATTTCGGTAATGCGCTGGCGAAAATATGCCCGATGCAGCAGCCCAAAATTCCGACCAACGGCCAAGGCCAGATTTTCCGTGACACTCAGGGCGGGTGCCAGCTTAAAATGCTGATGCACCATGCCAATTCCCATCTTCTGGGCCACACGTGGCGAACGCACGGCGATAACCTGCCCGCTTAGCCGAATTTGCCCTCGGTCCGGACGAATCAGGCCGAAGAGTATGTTCATCAGCGTGGTTTTACCCGCTCCATTTTCGCCCAGTATGCCCTGAACACAGCCGGGCGCAATGACCAGGGAGATATTGTTCAAGGCCTGAACCCGGCCGAAGGCTTTGCTGATATTTTCCAGCGTCAGCATGACTTTACCAACTTTGGTCTTATCCGGCGGAAATGACGATCTTTCCCGTCCGGAGTTCTTCTCCGGCTCGTTTTACCGCCCGCTGCATCGCAGGAGTAATGACCTTGCCGATGAGCTGCGGATTGAGCACTGTGATGCATACACCATTGGCGGAATTTTCCTGATGCACGCCGGGCCGAAAATGGCCATGGATGATTTCCAGAATCAATTTTTTATACGCACGATCCAGGCGAATCACGGCGCTGGCCAGAGTATAGGCACCGCAGGAGGAATTGTCGTTCTGGTCGGTATTGGAACCAAATACGTAAACGGGGTGACCGCCCGGCGGCACATGCCGGTCCGCGGCGGCGACCGCTTCAAAAACACCGCGGCTGGCGGCATCCACATTTTGATAGATCACATCAATGTGTTGCTGAATAAACGCCTCCGCCTGGCTTTTGGAAAGCGCGGGCTGATCCCAACTGGTATAAGCATGGGCCACGGTAATATGAGGATTGACACTTCTAGCCCCGGCCAAAAAACCCGTGTAACAGGCCACCACGGAAGGGATGGCCTCCCCACCGATAAAGCCGAGCCGGCCGGTTTTGCTGATCATCGCCGCCAGTACGCCGAGTTGATAAGACGGCTGGGAAAGGTCGAAGTTCAGGGTCGCCACGTTGGGTTGGATTTTATCGGCTCCGTCAATCGCAAAGTGTGTGTGGCTGGCGGTGGGCGCCACCTGTGAAGCGGGGTCGAGAAATTCGTAGCCGTGACCTATGACCAGGTTGTATCCGCGAGCGATATATTGCCGCATGATGTTGCCGGCCCGAACCGGAGAAACGTGTTCCAGCATGGAAACCTTCAGATGCAAACGGCGTTTCAGGCGAAGCATGGCATCGCGACCCTCTTCATTCCAACCGCCATCCGTAAAAGAACCGGAGCACAGCAATGCCACCTTCAGGGGATGGCGTGCTGCCTTGGAGCCAGTGCCCGCCGGCGCAGATGGTTGTAAAGAGGCCGAAGACTGGTGTGTTTTCTTGGAACATGCCGGAAGCAGGAAAGCCAAGGCCATTACCAGCAGAATATTGAAAAGCCCTACGGATTTTTTAGGAAACATTCGCCGAGTCCTTTCTGACTGTCAGTTGATACGAACCAGATACTACCAGCAATTATTCCAGTAAATGCTGGAAAATGCCAGTGAGTCCACACGGAATGCCGCCCTGCCGGGTGGCAATGTGGCGCGTCACCGGAGGCAGCGGCCACCGGCTGCGGAGTGGTGTCCGGCGACGGGCTTCTGAGATCAACCAGTGCTCCGTTCCAGTTGCAATTGCGGATTGATTGGTCTGGAATCAGCCGAAGTGATGTCCAGATTGCAGCGGTTAGCATCAAGCAGACCGCCCCGACGATTCCTTGTATTTGCCGAGCACCGATATTCAATACAGGAGAGTAGAAGGGAATTGCGGGAAGGCCGCAACGCGGTCTACATCATGCCGCTGGCCGCAGGCTGGTTTTCTGCCGCCATATCCGCAACCGGCACCTCGTCAATCCAGGCACCACCCAGCAATCTGTCACCGGCGTAACAGACCACGGCCTGTCCGGGCGTGATGGCTGCCACCGGCGCCTCAAAGCAAACGGTCAGTTCGTCCGGCCCGGTCAACTCCGCGGTGGCCGGAGCCGCAGGAGTGTTGTAACGTACACGAGCCGTACACTCAAAAGGCCCCTGTGGCCGCGGGGTTAACCAGTTGACTTCACGAGCGATGAGCTTCTTTCGCAGGAGATCCTCTTTGTTACCAATGGTGACGGTATTGTTGGCGGCATCAATGGCGGTAACATAAATAGGATAACCAAAAGCCACCCCCACCCCACGCCGCTGGCCCAGCGTAAAATTTTGATGGCCGGCGTGGGTGGCTAACTGTCGTCCGCGCGAATCAACCACCGGTCCGGGAGTAACGGCCTGCGGAGTGCGGCGGTTGATCAGCCGCATATAATTATTGTCGGGCACAAAGCAGATTTCCTGTGAATCCCGCTTGTCATGCACGGGCAAGCCCAGTTCACGGGCCAACTGGCGAACCTGACTTTTGGGATAATGCCCGATCGGAAGCAGGATACGGGAAATGTCCTCCCGTGGCACACCGAAGAGAACGTAGCTTTGATCTTTACTCTCGTCGATACCTCGAAGAATCTGGGCCGCACCCGATTCATCACAGCCAATACGGGCATAGTGACCAGTGGCCACGTAATTGGCACCGATGGCCGAAGCATAACGCAACAGTTTGCCGAATTTGAGATATTCATTGCAGCGGACGCAGGGGTTGGGGGTGCGCCCGCGGTTGTATTCGCGCACAAAATAATCAATGATACCAGAAAAATCGTGCTGAAAATTCAAGGCATAAAATGGAATATCCAACAGCCCTGCAACATACCGGGCATCCGCGGCATCCGCAGCCGAACAGCAACCCTGCTGGTGGGACTTGGTTTCGACGCTGCTCTTTGCTGTGGCGTCATCGGAAAGGTGGCTTTCCGATGGCTGAGGTATGGCGCAGGCCGTGGCAGATGTTCCCGCCGATTCCACCGGGTCGCTGCCGAGCCGCATAAACACACCTATACAGTTATACCCCTGCCGACGCAGCAACGCCGCCGCCACGGAGCTATCTACCCCGCCCGACATGGCCACAACCACGGTACCCTTATTGCCACTCATAGATCACCCGTTTATGAACCAAGCCCGACCCGGTACCCGGTTCAACGCGATGATTATAACCAATGCACTGCCAATTTGCTTTATAACACCGCACCAGCCGGCCACCGCGCCGGTATGGCCAACATCCACTATAATAAGGAATCGATGGTTGTGGCGGACGCGGTGACGGCTGAAAAACTCCCGCGGATGGTACCGGTGGTGTTAGATTTTATGTTCATTGATGAAGCTGAAATTGAAGTGTCCGGCGGCGATGGCGGCAACGGTTGCATGTCCATGCGCCGGGGAGCAGGTAGAGGCTG
>JAKAYZ010000173.1 GCA_021816165.1 Planctomycetota bacterium
TTGGCGACAGCCTCCAAAACCGGGCCGAAGTTAATGTAAGCAGGAAATTCGACATCACAATAGCTTTCCGGCTTGAGCAGGAAGTCACGGGCCACCTCGGCTCGCATACATGTAACCAGTATGCCGTTCCTAGCCCCGGGCGCGGCACCATCGGGCTGGCGGCCGCCAACAGCGTCACCTTTTTTCTGATTATCGGTCATGAGTCCTCCATTTATGCGACCTCGCCCCGCGCCAATCAGTTGCCGTCGAATTCCGAGCCATTCACGACTGGGTGGCCAATAAAAAAAAGCTGTCTGGTTTCAAGCCCACACGCATAAAGCGACGGGCTACTTTTTCGCATTTCCGCTCACTGCGTCGGCGATTCCCCTGAGCTGCCCGAACATTTTCGTAATACGGCCGAGCATCAGGTAACGTGAGAATAGTCCGTCCAACTCGGCCCCCTGCTCGACCTCCCGGCCGAAATATTCGTCTGATTTTTTCTTCAAAATCTCATTTCTCTCGGCATCGGGCAAGTCTCGCAGGAACGGCTCCAAAGCGGCCAGTTCCAGCTCAATACGGCGTAAGCGGTTGGCAGTGCGGCGGTGGCCGGCTGATTCCCTCGCAAAATAAAAAGCGGGCACAAAGATAACGGCTGCCATCGCCACCCTGAAGGCCATAAGACCCCAGCCCGTCGGGCTGGCTCCAAACTCGGCTATAACAATCACAAATACCACCAGAAATGCGGCGATGACGAAAGCCCCCGTCGCCCACCACCGCATCCTGTTAGCAAGTGCGAGTTCGTCGCCCGCGGCCTGCTGATAATGCCCGGACATGGCCGTCGCAACCACGACCCCAACGATCTTTTCGGCTTTTTTTTGCAGACCCTCAATTGTATGCAGATGTTCGCCCGCGTCCGTACGTATCCTTTCCATAAGTGCCGTGAACTCGCTACCGTGTTCAGAGAGTTTTTCCTTGGCGTGCGCCTGGAACTCATCTTTCAAATCCCGTGCGGTTTTTGCAAATTCATCCCGTCCCCTCGTGGCGACGTCGTCGATTCGCTTCTGGCCGTCTGGTATAACCTTGTCCAAGCGAGCCTTCTGGTCCGCCACCTGTGTGTCGAGATCGGAAAGCCGTTTCTCCGTTTCCTTCACAGACGCCTGCAAATCCTTGGAACGTTTCTCCATCGCGGCGGCGCGGTCCTCGGCGGCTTTTATCGCTTCGTCGCGGCGACGCATGAATTCATTGAACGCGGTAACATAATGCTGTGATGCCTCCCCCGCTCCCATCGGTGGAATGGCGACGATCGCGTTCAAGGTGTTGTCCAGAGGGCCTTCGAGGTTTCTCCAAGTGGAGGCATTCGCAAGGAAGGCTCTTGTTGCATTTAAGAGCACGGTCAGTTGGCTGTTCAAGTTGTTCGCTTGCGCGACGGGTACCAGCGCGGGGTCGGTGCCCGCGAGGCGGGCGTTTACGAAATTGACCACCTGCACAAGTCGTTCCCATGTTTCCTTTGCCTGCTGGTCGGGCGGCGGGGTCGGCATCTTATCCAGTTCGGTTCCCACTGCGGCCACCGCTTTCCGCGGGTTTTCAAGCGCTAATTCATTATTGCTCATTGCCTTTGATCCTTAAACAAATTAACAACCACACTGCGCGGCCACCTGTTATTGTCCGACGGAGGGTCCATTACATGCCCGGTTTATCGCCCGCCTGAGGCTTGCCGAGCGCTTTGATAAATCCCGCCAGCCTGCCTGCCTCATCGTCGGAAAGGTCCTCCGGCAGCGTAAGTGTGGCCAACAGACCGGGCCGAATTGGAAATGGATAGTTAACCATGCGGGTTCCGGGCGAACCGACATCGCTGATTGATACGGCGCTGCCGCCACCGGCAAGTGGCGGAGACCCCGAAACGGTGGCCGCCTCGCCCCCTTCGGTTTCGTCATCGAAGGCACCATTCATCGGCTCGAGCGTGTCGGATTGCCCCAACGCCACCTTCGCCACGGAGGCCATGCTGTACCACCATACGAATCGGGTCCGCTTGCTTCCGCGGCCCATAACGGTGCGTCCGCAGCCGAGCGATTCTATTCTCTTGAAAAAAGCGTACACGGTATTGCGGTCGGCCACGATATCTTTCGCCAGTGCCTCCACAACCAGTTCGGTCCGGCGGCGCTGCCGTTGGCTTAGAACTTCCATCGCGTGCCTCGCGACTTCATCGCTCGCCACCAGTTGCCGCAGGCCATCGATGTCCACCGCTTTTCGTCTTTCACCATTTGTTTCCATAGACATTTTCCCTTGTTTTATCAAACCGTTCAGTTAACGCCGTATATACTAAACTATTTTTGTAGATTTGTCAACAACGGTAGTATTTTTGTAGAACCCGGGTTGTTTTTGGCACGGCGTGGACGCAATCAAGGTACCAGAAAGCACGCGGGCACGAGGTCCGCGGCTAAATATGGCGTGCGGCTGAGGGATCAGCGGTGGATGCATTTCGGCGTTGCGATTGGTGCCCGTCGCCCCCCCCACCGTCTTCGGTTACCGACTATTGACCCCCGCGATAATTGATTATTTGTTATTACTATGGCGATGCCTGCCGCCCCACTGCTGCCGGGTGACGATTGGGACGTAGCCAACGGCAAGCCGATTCGGCGGTGAGACGAGTTGCGCCGGGTCGAGGTAGGCCAGTGCACCCCGTGTTGGGGGCGGAAGATATTGACCATTTTTACGCCAATGGCGTTCGAGCATCTCAAATCGCCGCTGCATTTTATTGCGTTCGACCGTACTGAGGTCTGCATGCAGCAGCGCGGGTTGATCCTCAAACCGATACCAGTAATAGGTAACCACTGAACCATCGGTCAAATGCGCATAGAATGGTCCGGCGGCTGGTCCAGGATGCCGATAGGCGCTATTTGGGTTATCCGGAGTTGCGTACGGTTTGGGTACGCGCTGGCGAGATGGATAGAAATTAATACTCTTAAGCCGGGCTTCTTTCGGAACACGGGATGCATGCACGAACTGCCAATTGTTATGCTTGCCCGCATGCACCAGCCTGTAAAATCGCGGGAGCAAGACGCGATTACCATCGGGCCCGTTATGCAAAAAGTGCCGATTCCAACTAAACCCATAAGACGCTTGATCGGGATGAAAGGCTTGAGCAAAGTTCTGCCACGGCAGACTGGCGCGCTGCGGATTGGGCGTACTGGGGGCAAAGAGTTTCCACGTGGACCACAATTGTTTTTGCGGTCGAAATTTTTCCACAAATCCGTTTGCCAGACCGAGTTTGCCACTGGCGGGTCGTCCGCCATTAAACCATGCTTGTACTTTGTCCCAGAGAGCTTTTCGGCTGTAACAAATCAGCCGATTGAGCATGATGGCGTTGCCCTGCCGATCGGCGGGAAAGCAGACCAGTCCAAGGCGTGCGAATGTGCCCGCCGATGTACGACTGATGGCTGCCGGGAGATATTGGGTTTCCATTTGAAATGCTTTGTTGGGGTTTGACCATCGTGAGTCAAGCAATTTACCTTTAAGCCACGGATGTTTTACGGCTTGCTGATTCCAAAAATAGGGGGTGAAAAAGCATACCGGCCCCTTGAAATTGCCGGTATTAAGAAAAAGCGTCCAACAATGGTTGCCCATGGGGATGTTTTTTCCGTCGGTGGTGGGCTGCGGATCGGTAAGTGGCAAGGGTAGATAGCCGTAGCCAAAAAGCTGACCGTTGACTCCGGGCTTAAGGGTAAGGCCATCAGGTGGAAAGATGAGCCACGGACTCAATTGGGCTACACCGTATAAGCCGCGCGGGTGTTGCCAACTGCCGTTTCCACTGCCTGGAGCATTGGCGATGGCGCGAAAATTGTATGCGACGCCACCGAGGCGGAACTTGGGGGCGGCTGTGGGAAAGCGTGTATCGCGCCACCAGCCAAGGCCGCCTTCGATATCGGAATAGAGATGAGGTGGCTGCTTGCCCGCGTATTGGGCCGCCATCCACGTGCCGAAAAGTCCGGACTGAAATTGATGACCCGGATATCGCAGCAGCAGAGGCCAGGCTGCGGTATACATGGAAAATCCGGCATCGTAATTTATCGGCACTCGGTGCACGGGCACGATCATATAACCATTGGCCAGCGTTCCCCGCAGCAGCGCAGCCCGGGATATGAGCGGTGGGAAAATGGCGGCCCAACAGACAACGATAAGAACGAGGCGTCTCATTGGCTGATTCCTTTCAGATTGGCACATGGGCGCGATGAACCAGTGCCGCTTGGCGATTAGAATACGGCAGAAAGAGAACGTGGCAAACAATCGGCGGCAGCCGTCATATCAAGGCGGATTGGAGCTATAATCGGAGGTATGAATGGCCGACGACATTTTGATCTGATTATTTTTGATATGGATGGAACTCTCACCATTGACGCACTTAATTTTCAGGACTTGCGTCAGCGGCTGGGTATTGAATTGCGTGAGCCGGTGCTGGAATGGATTGCCGCATTACCTGCCGATAAGCAGACAGCCGCTTGGGAAGCGCTGCACCAATTTGAACATGAGGGGGCGATGGCGTCGGAACTGCGTTCCGGTGCGAAAACCGTTTTGTACCGCCTGCAGTCGCTGGGCATCCGAACGGCGTTACTGTCGCGCAACAGCCGTCGAAGTGTGGAGACCATCCTGGGCCGCCATTCATTGGATTTTGACCATATCGCCAGTCGGGACGACTTGCCGATGAAGCCACATCCGGAAAGCATTTGGCGAATCGCACGGCGGCTGGGTGTGGAACTGGACCGCACACTGATGGTGGGCGATTATATTTTTGATATTCAGGCAGCGCAGGCAGCAGCGGTGCGAAGTGTTTTGCTATTGGAGCCCAATGAGCCGCTGCCGTATTTTGCCGATGATGCCGATTTTCATATCCGATCATTGGAGGATATGACGGCGTTGGTTGAAGAACCGGACCGCTATGCGGTGCGTATGAAGAAGGCATCGTGATGCGAATGCTCATTATGCGGATTGTTCTGGTCGCTTTGCCCACAGCGGCTGCCATCCTGACGCCGGGACTCCATGCGACGGCCGCGTCCATCGCCGAGCCGACGATGGCGGCCGTCACCACACCCGCAATGGCAAAGCCGAAAACAGCCCGGCCCGCGTCCGTAAGCCCAAGAGTGAAGGCGATTTTGACAATGCTCTATCGTCGCGGGAAGACACTGAAAAATTTTTCGGCGGCTGTCCGGGTAACGGTCAACCATTTGCGATCGGGTGAAACCGACATTAACATCGGCCGCATCTGGTATCAAAGAGCCAAAAGCGGGCGGACGCGGTTTGATATTCACTTCAGTATTTTGGCGGTGGACGGTGCCATTGCCCGGCATCACGCGGATCATGATATTATTTTTGACGGGCGGTGGCTGATTGACCGTAATGGATCGGCGAAAATTTACCGAAAAATTGAAATTGCCCCCCCAGGCGGCCATTTTAATCCACTTAAGCTGGGCCAAGGCCCCATACCGATACCCATCGGACAGAGGCCAAAGACAGTAGAACGCGAATTTCAAATTGCGTTGGTAAAGGTGAAACATCAAGGCCCCCACACGGTGGGTATTAAACTCAAACCGCGCGATCCTAAGGCTTTTACGTTTGACTCGCTTACTTTTGTCATCAACACGCGGCTGAAGTTGCCGGTGTTAATCCGACGCGTCGATCCCGACGGGACACCAACGACGGCGGTGTTTTCCAAGATTGTCATCAATAAGCCGATGCATCACTCATTTCACGTTTCACCGCCGCCAAGTGATGCGGGTTGGACGGTGACGATTAAGCGTATCAAGCGATCTACACCATGAATTTTGCACCGGAGGCATTCTCACATGCGCGAGTCGCGCCGAGCGTGCGACGTCGGCGGTAGTGCCTGAGCCTGCGGCAGACGTTACCGGTTCAGTGTGATACGTCGAATGGTCCTGATGGAAAATTTCGGCACACGGTCGTAGGTCAGCAGGCCACCGATCTCCTGTTCCTGATCCATTAATTCAGTGAACACAATAGCGGAAATACCGAGGCGATGCCGCAATTGCCACGCTTCGCGCCAATCTTTGCGGTAGCGTGCAAGGGCAGCAGATCGACT
>JAKAYZ010000174.1 GCA_021816165.1 Planctomycetota bacterium
CGGGCGGGCAAACCGATCGACCAGGCGAGCGGCGACAATCCCCACCACACCCGCGTGCCAGGACTCATGGTACACCATGATGCAGGGAGGCAGATCCGGCATGGCGAGCACCATTTCCTCGGCATGAAGAAATATTTTTCGGTCCGCCTGCTGCCGTTGGCGATTGAGTTTATCCAATTCGGCTGCCAGTTTTCCGGCAGTTGGGGCGTCCTGCGTCATAAGCAGTTCGAGGGCTTCGCGGGCGTGGCCCATTCGGCCGGCGGCATTGAGCCGGGGAGCCAATGAAAATCCAATATATTCATCATCGACGGCAGCCACCGGACCGGCGCGGCGTGCCACCTGTGCCAAAGCGGTAAGGCCGGGGCTGTTTATCTGGCGCAAGGCCTTGAGGCCATATTTCACCATGATACGGTTGTCGCCGGTAAGCGGTGCCACATCCGCAATCGTGCCGAGGGCGGCCAGCGCGGTGGCTTCCATTAAAACGGACCGAAATGGATCGGTCACCTTTTCCGACTCGCATAATCGCCGGGCCAAAGCCCAGGCCAGTTTGAGCGCAATGCCCGCACCACACAGGTGTGCGACCGACGCATCGGCCCCCATCTGCGGATGCACGGTCACGTCCGCGGCCGTCGGCTCGCCGGATAATTGATGATGATCGGTGATGATCACCCGCATCGACAGAGATTTGGCCCGCCCCACTGCCTCAGTCGCGGTCACTCCGCAGTCCACGGTAATCAGCAGTTGCACGCCCTGAGCAGCGAGTTGCTCCACGGCCGAGCATTGCAGGCCGTAACCCTCATCCACACGGTGCGGAATATAAAATTGATGGCGGGCACCGGCCAGGCTTAATATTTTGCTCAGGATGGCAATGCTGGTGATGCCGTCCACGTCGTAATCGCCGTAAATGGCGATGAGTTGACGCCTCTCCGCAGCGTCGCAGATCAAATCCACCGCACGGGCGATGGCGGGAAATGATTCCGGCGGCTTGATATCCGCAAAACCAGGCGACAAAAAACCCGCAACCTCCGGCGGGGTGATGCCACGCAAGGCCAGCAATTTGGCCAGCAGCGGCGAGCAATTGGCCGTGCGGGCAATCGCGTCGGTCAAGTCCGTTGGTGCGCCGGATTTTTCAATCCAGCAGGCCCCCGACATTCCTTTTGCATCCGTGCGGATCATCCAATTGTGGCCTTCATTAAGGGGCGGCCGCCGTGGCGGCATTGGCCAATTCCATCGTGCGTGACTGGTGGACCCACGCCACAGCGTTTTCAAAAAATATCCGCCCCTGCGGCAATGGCGGCGTATCAAACCGCGTCCAATACGGATGATGATAGGGGCTGATGAATCGCTCCGGATGAGGCATAAGGCCCAGAACGCGGCCGGTGGAATCACAAATACCAGCGATTGCATCAAGGCTGCCGTTGGGATTATCCGGAAATTGCCCGGTTGGATGCCCTTGGGAATCCACATACCTTAAGACAATCTGGTCATTTTGCTTCAGCACATCTAAAACGGCCGTATCCAGCACCGCGAAACGCCCCTCGCCGTGGGCTATTGGCAGCGATAACTCGCAGCCCGGTTTTATCCATTTGCACAGGCGGGAGCAGGTTTTTAATTTCACCCACCGATCTTCAAAGCGGCCATTGTGATTGTGTGTAAGCGTAGCGGTTGGCCCCGCCGGCGCGCTGTCAGACCGATAGTTGCCGGGCAGCAAACCGGCTTTCACCAAAACTTGAAAGCCGTTGCAAATTCCAATCATCAGCTTGCCGTCGGCAATCCATTGTTGAATTTGTTCGTGCAGATGATCGACGAGGATATTGGCGAAAATTTTTCCACTCGCGATGTCATCGCCGTAGGAAAAGCCCCCCGGGATGCCCATAATCTGAAACTTAGCCAATATGCCAGGATCGGATACGAGGCGATTAATGTGTACGGATTCAACGTGCGATCCGGCCAGTTGGAAGGCGCGGGCCAGTTCTCGGTCGCAATTGGTCCCGGCAGTGGTGATCAGGATGGTATTAACGCCGGACGACGATGCAGATGTTGATTGCCTCATGCCGGAAATTATGCCCGATAGTGTGCATTTGGCCAAACTCAAAACCGAGGCGGTTATCAAGGACCTGTCAGGTTGTAAAGGCGAGCGGCAAGGTGGAGCGGACAATCGCCGGTAGCAGGTGCCGCGCGGGCGTGGCATGGTGCCGCTTGCCCGCCCCACCCCGGCGCGTTACGCTGCCAATTGTTGATTCCAGTTTTGAGGCCGATTGATGGTCGCATTTGTTGAAAATAAAATTCTCACGGGCGGTAGCAGATGCAACGCTGATGCTGAAACGCAGAATTATTATGTGCGGAACCGGTATTATCTGCCGACGCTTGGCCGCTGGCTTACCCGCGACCCGATCGGCTATCAAGGCGGAATCAACCTTTACGAATACGTCAGCTCGAAACCGGTATCATCCTTGGATTCGCGCGGTACCAATACCTGTGAGGCCGTTGTCGGCGCGATGCACTGGCTCGACGGACATTGGACCTTGTCAGCCATTCTTCCGGGCACGATGCTCGCGGCACCACCCATCGCTGGCACGGCTGGCGATTTTGAGCCGCTGGTAATTTTTACTCGGCGCTATGTCCAACTGTTCAAGTGCTGCAAGGGGGGACGGGTCGTCGCGATCTGGGGCAAGGTAGCGTCCGCGGCTAGGCGCGAGACCGATAGTAGCCCGGCGGACATAAACCCCGGTGTGGCTCTGGGGATTTCTATTCCTTTCCCGCTGCCGTACGGGCAGGTCGCAGTGATCCCCGGGGTCACCTTTGGCATCTACTGGACACAGAGATTTAACCTCAGCCAAAAAGTCTTTCCCGTCGGACGAACAATTTGGGTCGGCTACAAGCCACAAGTACCACCAGGATACCGCCTCGTGAGGCATATCAGCTGCGATTGTCCACCCTACAGGTGGCCGCCAGCGGGCGGTATTCCAAATCCGCCGGTTGTCACGCCCCTCAATATTTCTCGCGCCTATGAGCCCCTCCCTGGTGTCATCGCTCCATAGGCCGCCTTGCGAAGGAATATTTTTATGAGAGGATCACGACAATTTTCCGCCGGCAGTCGAATGCTCAGAAGCGTGGCAGCGGTTTCCATTTTAGGAATTGGCGGCTGCGCCGCAGCAAAAACCACCCTGAATATTGCGAGGGCACGCCTTACTGTGGTGGCGTTCAGACACGGTACCCCGATCGAGTTTAAAACAGTACCAGTGGAGAGCCCTGCTAGGGCGATAATCAAGAAGCTTCTTGCGGATCGCCGAGGCTGGCATCGAGGTACGGTCGTGGCCGCTCGACAATTCCTTTTTGGATTCCACTCGCTGGAAATCGCCGTTGCAAAAGGGGTCGTCGCCAAGGTGGCATCGACGCGGACAGGCGGCCAGACCGCGTTGATCCACCGATTGGCTCCAAGCGCATACGCGAGAATAGCATCCGCAGTGGGGGCCATTCCCGTCCTGACCCCAGACGAAAACCTGCCACAGCCGCCGTCAAATGGCAGCCCCTCCCTGCGGTTTATACGGCCAATCAAGCTGTGGACTGCAGTCGTTTCCAGCCGCGCAGGGGGCAAGACCTATTTGCTAATCGGAAGCACCAACGGGCTTGAGTCGATGAAACTCTCTAAAAATCACCGGACTGGAAACCTGCGAATTGCGGTGGTGAGGCGATTGCGCCTGGGCATGGGAAGTGCAACCGCCATGCTTTTGGGGCCGAGGGGCAGAACTGTCATTGCTGGCTTCGGCGGCGGCTGGGTCTTCCGCTGCAGAATCCCAAGCCTGAGGGTAGTTTGGTACCGAAAAATTTTCTGGCGCGGTGGTGGCTGCTCGGGCGTTTATTTTCCGCCGAAGCGCGACCGCGTGATATTAACGGGGTGCTCGGGGGTGCCCCTCAACGTCGAAGCGCAGAAATTTATGCCGCGCGGCTCGATCTACGTGCTAGACGATCGCAGCGGGGCGACAATCAGGCGCTTCGGCCGAACCCACCCCGGGAGCTATTACACCGGGGTCGCCGCCTTGGGGCCGGACAGCGTCTTGGTCGGTTTCGAACCAGATCAGAAATACCAACACCTTCTGGGGTTTAACTACCGATCGGGCAGGGCGGTTGCGGTGCCCCGCCTGGGCGGGAATAAGGGGTTGTACTTGGCCCGATTCGTTGGCGACGGGAGGCGACGCCTTCTGTTCACGGGCCAGCTAGCGGGCCGCACGGTCATCGGCAAGCTTTCGGTTGGCCGGGCAGGCGTTCGTGTTCGGACCACTTTCAGCCACAGCGACTTATTATCGCTCGAGTTACCATTGGCGGTTTGCGGTAACGGCAAGGTCGCAGCGACGCCGGGACCGAAGCGGAGCATTACGCTATGGAATACCCGCACGCTCAAGGTGATCACGAAATTAAGGCTTGAGCCGCTCGGCCGTGGCATGCCCACGCTTTGCTTCACACCGCGGGGGCGATATGTGGTCGCCTTGTTTATGCGGAACGGAGCCATATTCGTTTGGCGTGTGCCGGCCGCTGCTCGCAAGGTGATGGCGGGGCGGTAATGGCGGAGGCCGATTGATGGTCGCATTGGCTGAAAATAAAATTCTCAAGGGCGGTGGCGGATACAACGCTGATGCTGAAACGCAGAATTATTATGTGCGGAATGGGTATTACGCCGCGCATCTGGGCCGCTGGCTTACCCGCGACCCGATCGGCTACCAAGGCGGAATCAATCTTTACGAATACGTCCAAAGCAGCCCGGTGGCGAATGTGGACCCGGAGGGGTTGTTCTTCATCGCCGGCCCTGCCTGGCCATCGGGCTATAACCCCGTCCAGGCACCGGGGCAGTTGGCAAGCGTTGGGGTGGATGCCTGGCAAGGTTTCGCTTCTTGGTTCGGGAAGACAACTTCAGAGGTGGGCCAACTTCTCGCACCGGCGGAAAATTATTTGCTCAATACTCTCACCTACCCCGGTGACAAGTTATTGGGGCTCCCCACGCACCCTGGGCTGCGTTGGGGGCAGGGATCGCTGGATGTTGGCCTCATAAAAGAGAGCACGAGTTTCCAGAGGCAGGACAATTCGCGGCTGCAATGGATCGTCAGCAGATGGTCCATGGCACATGGATGCGCGTCGGCAAAGGGAAAAATCCACAAAGGCCTAGTTTTCTCTGCCTCGTTATTTAAACCGGGCCATTTTCTGTTTGATATGATCGGGCAGATGACAATCGGAAGATTCACAGTTCACGCCTTTGCAGTCGGCCCGATCCACCAACGGTGCGGCGGCCGGGGCGTCGTCGGAGGAGCCACGCTGACGGTGCGGTACACGGTGATCGATCCCTTCCACCTCCACCTCGCAAAATCGGAGCCCGGACAATTCGTCCAAGTGATTCATTGGACGGGCAGCGTCCATATTCCTATAGATCGGAAATGCTGAGCAGGAGACGCAGATGAGCAGTGCAACACCAAGCCGCCGGTGTGGCGTGCTGAAAGCCCTGAGCCTGATCCTCCTAGGGCTATGGGTTTTCGTCCTGATCGCATTACCGCCTGCTTGGGCCCTGTTGCCCCGCGCGGAGTCACAGTTTTTTATCGGTGCAATATTGGCGGCACTAGTCGTGGCGCAATGGTGGACGGCCTCCCGCGAAAATTCGGACGCCCACGGGCCGGTACGGCCTGCCGTGCCAACTTTTCGCAGGCGAATTGCTACGATGGTCATCATTTCAGGGATCGATGTAATCTGCGTGGTCCCCTTCTGGTCAGTCCGGTTCAGGGAAGCGGCTGCGGTGAGCCGGCGATCTCCAGTACTAGCGGACCTAAGGCTTGTGCTCAGTTTAGCCCGCGAGCAGTTGCATCGTTCCGGACGAATCAATCTGGCGTCGCTTGTCGAGTCTGGTAGCATTTCTCCAGCATGTTTGCGTCCACTGGCAATGTCGATAAAGCCCGAGCCTTCGCGCTTGAGGGCGTTGGAACGCGCAATCAAGGGCAAAAAGCCACGGAAGGTCGCCAGAATTCTACCCGAATTTAGTATTTTTCATGTGATTCAAG
>JAKAYZ010000175.1 GCA_021816165.1 Planctomycetota bacterium
GGCATAACCGATCGGCAGCAGGTTATTATCGCTGAGAATTTTCCTCCATAGGCGGCCTTTGGCGGGGTCCATGACGCTGGCGTCGGCGTGGGCCTTCCATATCTCCACGGCAGTATAGCCGGCCTGGGAGATCTCGCGGCAAATATCCCGCCAAGCCGTTTCATCCGTCCGGGCAATGGTCAGCGCTTCTTGTTTTCCCCAATCCGTCAAATGAAAACGGTAGCCGGTTTCCCGGGCCACCAAATTGGCGGTGTTGAACGCTATCTTGTGCGGACCTGTCATGGTGTCATCCCTTTTTTGAGGAAATTGTTGTTCCATCCATCCGCGGAGGTATCGGCAATAGTGGATGGCGATTCCAAAACCGCGCCGAGCCGGCGTAACCGCTCCTGAAACTCAGGGATGGCGATTTGTCGCATGGAAGTATCCTGCTCCAGCGAGAGAGCGGCCGCCACACCCGCAGCCTGCCCCATGGCCATGGTTTGTGCCATCGAGCGGCACGAAGCATGGGCATCATGAGTGGCTGAAAAACAGCGACCGATCGCCAGCACATCATCGCGGCCTTTGGGAATCAGCGTGCGGTAGGGCACTTGATAAGTGCCGCCATGGGGTATATAGGCCCAGGCCGTCTCCTCCCCTCCTGCTCCTTCAGGACGGTGGTCTTCCACGGGGGCACCGCATAGCAGCACCACATCGTCGAAACTTCGCGACTGCAGGCAGTCATCACGCGTCAGGCGGTATTCGCCATAAACTCGGCGGGTCTCACGGACACCGATCTGTACCCCCAGCGCGATAATGCGCGCGTGCTGATATCCCGGGACGCACGCTCGGAAGAAACGTTCGTAAATGAAAGCCTGGCGGCGACCCTCCATTTCCGCCCCACCCAGTTGCCGAGCATCCGTGGCGTCGACATCGGCCACGCGTGTGGCCACCGTGGCGATGCAGCCTTCGATCGCCATGGTGTGCGCGGATCCCCGGCGGCGCGGCAGGGGATGCTGCCCGGACTCTACTGCTTCCGACATGCGGGCCTGGAGCATTTTATTGCCGCCGGCGGCCACAAATTGCGGCTGGTCAACATTGCACATACGGAAGGTGGTGGTCAGGGTTTGGGCCGGCGCGATATCGCCGGCGCGCTCGCAGGGGATGCCCGCATGGAAACATAAATCAGCATCGCCGGAGGCGTCTATGTAACGCCGTGCCACGATGCGCTCCAAGCCGCGCTTACCCGCCACAACCACGGAGGCAATGTGCCCATCGCCGGCGACTTGTACATCCACGACAAAGCTATGCAGCAGTACCTGGCATCCCGCGCCGGTTATCAACTCGTCCCAGAGAAGTTTGAGATATTCCGGATTGTACGTAACGCCGGTACCGGCTCCATACGTGTTGGCCCGCAGCCGCATGGCATCGGCCTTGTGCAAGCCATCAACCACGCGATCCGGGATACCGCCAACAACTTTGCGGGGCTGCGTGCCCGGGGTAAAAAAACCATAAAAAGTGTCCAGCACGGCGGTGGAAGTGCCGCCGAGAAAACCATATCGCTCGACGAGCAAAACACTTGGCGAGCCATGGGCGCGGGCCGCAATGGCCGCGACCGCGCCGGCTGATCCGCCGCCGACGATTAAAACATCAACGCTGGCCAGCGTGGGGATGTCGGAATGTACCAATCCAGCCTGCATATTATGAAGAGCCTCGTGTTTTATGTTACTGTAAAGAACCGGCGGGCGAAAGCAATATCACGGGCAATTTCCTCGCGGCTGCCGGTGGGCGTTTCAAACACCAGCCAGGAATCGTAGCCGATTGTTTTGAGTGCTGCGGCGGACTGGTCGTATTTCACCCGGCCCTGGCCGGGATGGCAGTCGCCAGGCCCAACGCGCGTTTCCTTGAAATGCACCTGCCTGATCAGTTCACGCATGGCCAGAATTTCCGCTGGGCCATCCATGCCCAGCCAGACGACATTGGCCAGATCAAAATAAATTCCAAACGCCGGAGAGGCGATGGATTCGGCCAGCCGCCGCGACATCTCTGCACCATATGTGCCCTCGTAGGCTGCCGTAACGCCCAGGGATTGGCCTTTGGCGCAAAGCTCGCGGAATCCCGCCACAGCGGCATTGAAATCCGCCTGAGTTTTCAATTCGCCATCGCCAAAAAATGGAATCAGGACTGTCTTGGCACCCAGGGCCCTGGCCCAATCCATACCGGTAAGAATTTCCTTGATGGCCGGTGCCGTGGGCTGGGGCTTGGCGATGAGTCCGTGGTATCCGCCAAAACAAATCGAGGGAATTTCCAGCCCGGTTTTCTCCCGGGCCTTTTGCAGCGACGCGAGTCTGCCGGCGGATGAATCTGTCATATCCCGCCGCGACAAGTCCGGTTCAATGCCGGAAAAGCCAAGTTCTTTGGCGATCTCAAAGCGTGCCAGATCAGTCTCTGCATCGATAACCCCTTGCATAACACCGAGTTTCACGACCGATTCTCCTTATCCAGGTGAGCTTGACCAACTTGGGCGTACAACCGCGCCAAACGGTGGGCATGTTCGTCATAGGCGGCTTCGAATAGTTCCTGTGCCCGCCGCGGTCCGACCACTGCGGCGGCGGTGAGCACCTTAGGCGGATGGCCTGCGGCTATCAACCGTGCAGCCAGTTCCGCCTTGATTGCGTTGATCAGCAGGCAACCGCCGATGGTGGAGCCCGGCGCTACCGGCGTATCGAGTCCGGGCAAATGAACCATAGCGTCGCCCACCGGGGCACCGGTGTCCAGCACCAGATCCGCAAAATCCTGTAACTTGTGCCCGGAGGCCGCCTTGGACTGCGATTGTTCAGAATGTTTTCTGGAAATGATGGCGACGGTTTTGATGCCGTGCCGCTGAAACATCTCGGCCATCTCGATACCGACCACGCCGCAGCCGGAAGAGGATATCAGCAGGGCCGAATCGGTATCACGAAGATCAAAGTTGCGCAGGATGCGGTCGGCCAGGCCAGAAACATTCTCCAGAAACATTGCCTGGCGCTGGCCGTTGGCGCCTACAACCAGATTATGAAAGGTCAGCGATAATTCCACAATGGGGTTAAAACCGGGGAATGAACCATAACGCGGCCACATTTCCTCAACCATAATCCGCGAATGACCGGAGGCAAAAACATGTACCATCCGGCCCGCCAGAATACTGCGGCTGAACCAGTCCGCTGTGGTGTGAATGGCCCCGATCTGCGCCGTGACGCTATCGATAAGCCCGCGGCATTGCTGCAAATAATCCAAAGCTGGTTCCATATGGATACCTCGAAAATTAGGCCCTGGCCGGGCGCACGCAATTTAGCGCATTCCACGCGGCGCCATAGGCCCCCGCCCGGTCGCCCAACTGCGCCAATTCCAACCGTACACCTTGATCGGTTGGTCGCCATTCAAATTCATCCAGAAAGCCGCGCAGTGGCTCCAGAAGCGCTCGACCGGCCTGCGCGATGCCGCCGCCAAGCACCACCAGTTCCGGATCGACGGCGTTAATAATCGAGGTTAAGCCGGCCGCCAGCGCCCGCAGACTGGTGAGCCAAATCCCGCGGGCTTCGGCGTCGCCGGCTTCTGCGGCCTGTACCAGCGTCGCGGTACTGGAATAGCGGCCCCGGCCGCGCTGGCGAAGTGTGCATTCACCAATGGCGTCCTCCAGAGATCCCGGCGTATGCACGATATCCTTGGATCCGAGTGGATCCAGTGAAATATGGCCCAAATGGCCGGCTCGGCCCAGATGCCCTTTGAGCAGCCGATTGTCGCACATAATTGCTCCGCCGACACCGGTTCCCAGCGTCAACATAACGACATTGCCATAGCCCCTGGCGCCGCCCAGCCAAACCTCCCCGAGCAAGGCAGCATGGGCGTCGTTTAGAACAGGCACTGGCTGTCGATGTTGAAACAGATTGGTCCAATCAAGGCCAACCAGCGCAGCCAGGCGCCCCTGCATCCAGGCAATGCCGCGCCCATCGGATGCGACCAGTCCGGGGCAACATACGCCGATAGCGTCGCAAGGTCCCAGACGACTCTGGATCTCAGCCACCGTTTGCGAAATATGTGCGGACCACTCTGCCTGCGGATTATCCGCGGTGGGAAAACGCTGTTCCTCCAGAATGCCACCTTCGGGCGAAACGGCGAGAATTTTAACGTTGGTTCCGCCCACATCCACGCCCAGCGCGAAATCACCCATCCTTAGTCCCCCACCGGCTCATATTGGCCTTCGCATACGCTCCAGCCACCGTCAATCGCCAATACCTGGCCGGTCACAAATTTCGACGCATCGGAGAGAAAAAACACCGCCGCCCCGTCGAGGTCTGAAGCCACACCGATTCGACCGCCATCCAGTGGCTGCTTGGTTTTAATAAATCGCAAAATTGCCTCATCACCCATCGCCCGGTGGGCCATCGGCGTGGCGACCAGGCCAGGGGCCACGGCGTTGAACCGGATGTCCATCGGTGCGTAGTAGGCAGCGCAGGCCTTGACGAACCCGGATACCGCGCTTTTGGCGGCGGCATAGGCATGGGTGGCGAAATATTTGGGTGAGGGCGATGCCCCTAAAACTGAGGTCATCGCCAGAATGGTTCCGCGCTGCTTGCGGGAGAGAAAATGTCGCACCGCGGCGCGGCTGGAATTCATCAGACTGGTTAAATTTTGATTCAGGGTTTCTCGCCAGCCATCGTCCGTGATTTCGTGCAGCGGGCCATCACCCCAACTCCGTCCGGAACCACCGGCTACATGGTACAAAGCATCACAGCGACCGGTAAATTCCACCGCCGCCTCAATCGCGGCCACAGCGCTGGCTGGATCCCGCGAATCGGCTTCGAGAATGCGGCCGTGGACACCCAGCAGGCCGGCAGCCTCGGAATGGTCCTTGCCGGGGCGGGCCGTGACAATCACCCGGGCACCAGCCTGCAAACACGCCAGAGCCGCGGAAAGCCCCAGCCCGGCGGTGCCACCAATAATTACTACAGAGCGATCTGTCAGCATTGCTTCAGCCATGGTCCTGAGCCTACCGCAGGGAAGGTTCCAACGCAATAGTTAGCATATCGCATCTTGGCAAAATCTGATATGATAATTATATGGCTCGGCCGCGAACACAACATGTGCAAACCGTAAAACAGGAACTGCTGGTGCGTTTGGGCAGCGGTTTTCATGGCCCCGGATCACGTTTTTTTTCGGCCCGCGCTATCGCCCGGCGTTTCGGCGTATGCTATCAGACCGCTGATCGCCTGCTCGACGAACTGGCGGTGGACGGTTGGCTGGTGCGGCGACCGGCCTCCGGCACCTATCTGCCGGGTGGGCGTTGTGAGTATCGCGGCGTGGATTTGATCTTTCATCCCCGGGCGCGCCATCCGGAAAGTTTTGGGGCGCGGCTAAGGCAACTGCTGCAAAGCGAATTTCATCAGGCCCAGATTGCGGTGCGCGATAGATGGCCGAGCCGCGGCCGTATCCCGCTGGCTGCACGGTGGCTGCCCATCATGTGGGAGAGTCCGGCGGCCGTGGCGGAATGTGTGCGGCGGCAGTGTGCCGGCATCATGATCAACGATAGGCCCCCGGCCGGCCTGGGAGCACTGTTTCTCGACAGCGTATCCGTGGATGATTTTGGAGGGGGAGCAATGGCAGCGGAACTGCTGCGGCGGCATGTTCCGGCCGGCGGCGTCTGGGTGATCTTGGCCGGTCCGCCGAGCGACCAGCGGAGCCAAGCCAGAGTGCGAGGTTTTCTTTCGCGGCAGCCGGCCACGGTGATTGCCGCGCCGAACTGGTATGTACAAGGGGGCCTGACGGTAGCGGCCAAAGTTCTGGCGCGGCGACCGGCCGGCATATTTTGTTGTAATGATCGCCTGGCCGAGGCCATTTGTGTCCTGTGCGCGCAGCGGCACATGGCTCCGCCGTGTCTGGTCGGATTTGACGATGCGCCGGTGGCCCAGCGTCTTGGCCTGACCACCATCGCCATTCCTTGGGCTGGTCTGGTGCAAGCGGTGGTAACTGCGGCACGACGACGCCTGGAGCACGATAGCGGCGGCGGAATGCGCCATGTCTTG
>JAKAYZ010000176.1 GCA_021816165.1 Planctomycetota bacterium
AAGTGTCGATTGCCCGAGCCACATCTCCGGTACCGCCCGAGCTGGTGATCCAAGGCTTCGATAAATCCGTGTTGGAAGTGATGGCCTTGTTCGGAAAGCCTGCGGTGCCGATAAGGTAGTCCTTGTAGGTGGGGCTCCCCTTGCTGGTATCCTCCACCAAGGTCACCTCGGTCCCGCTGGCTCCCGTAATGGTGGGGCCGCTACTGAATGAAACCGGCGAGCCGTTTGAGTCCAGCACGGTAAAGTCGATGCCGTAGATTTCCTGTAGATCGGAAGTGGTGGAGGGGGTGATGTTGTTAAGCGTGACGGCTATCGTCGAGGCACTCACATTGAAAACAGCGTAGGCCTCAAACCCCGCCGAGCCGGCAGGGTTGATGGCACCGTAGCTGATCACGGTCGCCTCCGCATTCTGCCCCGCTGCGGCGAGAGACAAACCGGCGGCCGCAATAGCCACCATCAGACAATGGGTTGGATGTTTACGCAGACTAACTTTTGTGTGCTTGCCCATAAAACTCTCCTGTATAAATTTTCCGCGGCGGCATAGCCGACGGCACAGCGACCCCAGCAGGCGAAGCCTGCCAAAAAAGGCCGCACCAAACGTCGTACTAAAAAAATGTTTCAGAAGTGAGTGTCATTAGCAACAAGGCCGCGCCCGACCATTAAACCCGGCCAAGGCGTAAAACCCGCCAACCCACCTGCGGGGTCAGCACCGGTTGGAGCCGTCACCCGGCTCACCCGGTTTAACTTCCTTGTTGTATGACCAATCCTTGCTCTCACTACTGGCCGGCTTGGCCACCGTTACCCACGGTAGCCACCAATCCAGCAAAATAGAGTATAACTCATCTACCGCGACGATTCAAGAAAAATCTTTATTTTTTCTTCCCATTTCCTGCCCGCCCGCCTGCCCATAACGGTTGCCAGCGCCCGCCATCGCACCGCGTATGCATTCCTAATTCCGTGTTCTTCCAACTGTTAGGCGCTTCAGGCCCAAGCCCGCCAGCACACCTAAAGACAGCAACAGCCATGGGGCTGGTTCGGGGGCGGCAACCGCGGCCGGCGCACCGGAAACCGTGCCGCCACCCGTGCCGTAACCAAAAGATACCCCGTTGATGGCGTCTGAACTTTGCAGGCCGGGGATGGTGAAATCAAAAAATATCGGCCCGGCCAGCACGGGGTCTGCACCCGATACGCTGCCTGTATTGGAAAAATATTGATAGCCAGAGGCGTCGGCCGCCGGGCCCAGGCGGTCGCCGGGGCCGGTCGCTCCTGCATCGCTGACCAGAGCATACTGCCCGCCGGTCTGGCTTATCGTCCATGGAAACGGCAATTGCGACGCCAACTCCGGTGATCCGGTGGAAGTTGAAAAGGGGGACAGACCGGTAACTTGTGTCGGCCCCGTCAGCCCGCTGCCCGAAAAGCTCCACACATAGGGGGCGGACGTCTGCCCGGCTGCCGCACTTGGCCCGTGCGGCGCAGCAACCAGCGGCGTCTGGCCGGCGGTGGCTATGCTGAAGCTAACACCGCTGATTAAATCATTAACCGAATCGGGTGTGGAATCATTGATCAATTCCACCTGCAAATTACCATCAGCGCTGCTGGTCAGGTAGGTAAAAAATGCCCGGCCGGTAATGTCGTGCGCATCGCCCACGGCCGTGCTGGGCAGATAATATTGCGCCATCAGATTGTCGGCCGCCGCCGCACCGGTATTCCACAGGCTTGCCCCGCTGGCTGCCAGCAGGCCGGCCGCCAGCATTGTTCGGTATCGCCGTGCGGACATGTTTTTGCTGGATGACATAAACATCTTAAATCTCCATTCAAACAGGTAACCTGCCGGGCACCCCCGCGGTCGCGGGTGCCCCCACCCGCCGAAGCGTTTTGAGAAAATTGCAGAAACCGTCGCCAATCGACCGCGTTTCGGCGGTGCCACCCCCGCCCGAAAAATATGCCGCGCCCGTTGCGTGCGGTTCTATCATGGCATAACCGACGGCACCCGCTGGCGATCTATTAAATCGCATTCCGTGGCCGCCGTGGTTTTCAAACTCGGAAGCGCTGTGTGAGATTTGCCGACCCCGTAAAAGACGGGCATCTGACGGCCGCATCCGTGGCGTTCTCGCTTCCATACGAATGCATACAATACGCACGGGCCAATGAGGCGTCAAGAAAAAAATATTTACATTTGATGGTCGCACCGCCCATAACCGTCTTGGCGCGGCTATTCGGACCGCGAAGAAAGGATCAACCGCCGGTCGCGCAGGGCAACATTAAGTATCAGCGATGTGGCCAGCATATCCGCCACCATGGCACTGCCGCCGTACGACATAAATGGCAGCGTAATGCCGACAACGGGAATGATGCCGGTCGTCATGCCGATGTTAATCGTGGCTTGAGTAATGATCATGGTGCTTAGTCCCACCACCATCACCCGGCCCATGGCGTCGTTGCTGTTATCGGCGATTTCCAGGCAGGCGGCAAAAAACAGGGTGTAAAGCACAATAATAATCAGCCCGCCGGCAAGGCCAAACTGGCTTGCCACCACCGCAAATATGAAATCATTGGACGCCTCGGGCAAAAGTCCGTGGCGGATGGCCGTGGTACCCCGCAAGCCCTGACCGGTGAGGCCACCGCTGCCTTCGGCAATTTCACTTTGCTGCTTCTGGTAAAGGTTGCCGTTAAGCTGATGGGCAGTGGGTTTGTGAAAGGTGAACATGGACAATATGCGCTGCTGCTGATAGTGATGCAGGAATGGGTAGCAGCCGGGCGCGACAGCCAGGGCGATCAGGGCGATGGCGACGAGATGGCGCAGGCGGGCACCGGCCGATATCAGCATGGCATAAAGCACCACGGGGAACATGAGCGCGGTGCCTAGATCCGGCTCTATGACAATCAGGCCCACCGGGATCGCCATAAGCATAAACGGCACCAGCAGCGAATTGATCTTCTGCATATCGCGCCCATGGCGTACATACCATGATATGACCAGAACAAAACCGATCTTCGCCAGTTCGCTGGGTTGGATATCAAAACCTCCGGGCAGAATAAACCAGCGATGGCTTCCCTTAATGGCGGGGGCAAAACGCACGGCCACCAGCAGCAGAACCGTAAACGCAAAGATGGCCGGTGCCCAGGTGACAATCTGCCGGGGCTTGGGCACCATCGCCAGCAGCAATACCGCCAGCCCCACAAGGATGTGGATTTCCTGCCGCCACAGCAGCCCCCGCCCGCAAATATGGACGGCAACCAGACTCGCGGAACAGAGAATGAGGATCGTCAGGAGCATAAGCCATGCGACGCGGCTGGCGACCAGTCGCGGCACCACCTGGGTATAGACTTTTTGTAGAAGCGTCGGTGGCGGGCCGTTGCCGGAACCATCCGCAGATACGGTGCCGGCCAGCGGAGGGGCAATGATGCTTTCCCGTTTTTCCCGCTTCATCAATGCCTCATCCGAGGTAAATATCCGCGTGCCTGCATATCGAGCATGCACTGCCGGACGATGGGTGCGGCGGTGGCCCCGCCTTCGCCGCCCATTTCCACCATTCCCACCACAACGTAACGGGGGTCGCCGGATGGGGCAAAACCCACAAACCACCCGTCGTCGCCTTTAATGATCGTCATTTTACCGTTCACTTTTTTTGCTTCGCGCGTCTGGGCAGTACCGGTTTTGCCCGATGCGTCAATACCACTTCCGCCGACCACGGGGGCCGTTCCCCGGGCACCATGCGTCACCAGATACATCCCCTGCCGCACCGCCGTGAGTGCCGATGGGTTCAAATAAAAACGGCGCGGCTTGGGGTGCCGCATGCCGCGGATAAGAATCGGTGGCATCCAGATTCCGCCGCGCAGCATGGCGGTGTAGGCGTTGGCCATCTGCAGCGGCGTCACCGCCATGGGGCCTTGCCCAATGCCCATAAATATGGAATTGATGCGCTGGGTCTGCGTCTCAGGGCCCAGCCGCGGTGTTGGCAGCATGCCGGCCGATTCGTCCGGCAGACCAATACCGGTGGGGGACCCAAGCCCATAGCTGCGGTAGGTGTGCACCACCTGATTAAATCCCAGCCTCATACCCACGGTGTAAAAATAGACATCGCAGGATTCTTCAATGGCGTGTACCACATCAATAGGCCCGTGCCCATACGGATACGCCCAGCACCGAAAGATATTGGGATGACCGGGAAATAAATAGCCCCGACAGTCGATAATCGTTTGCGGCGTGATGATATGGTGGGTCAGGGCAAAGGCCGCCTCCAACGGCTTGACAATGCTGCCGGGCGGAAACACGCCGGAATCCACGCGGTCCAGCAGGGGATGATTGGGCTGCCGCAGGATTTTGGCATAATGGCGATGAAAACCGTTCAGGTTGTATGACGGCAGCGAAAGCATCACCAGCACGCGATTGGTATGAATCGACATCGCCACGAGTGCCATGGGGTGAATCTGGCCATTAATAAGCAGCATGGGATGGGCGGGGTTCATAATTTGCTGCACGAGTTGTTTTTCAAGATCGGCGTCGATTGTCAACGTAACTCGGTGGCCGGGAATCGGTTTGCGGTAGTCCATATTAAGTGGTTTGCCGTCAAGGTCCACAACACCCACGCCGCGCGTTCCGCGCAGTTGCTTTTCGCACGCCGCCTCCACCCCCGATCCGCCCATTAAATCACCGGGCAGATAGCCACTTAAATTGCCCTTCGAGTCACGCAGTGAACCGGTTAAAAAGTGCGGCAGGCGGAACGGGTCGGACCGCACGGCCGGTGCGGTCACCGGTTGCATCGAGCCGATCATCTGGGCCGAGATGGAATTAAACGGATACACCCGATGCGTGCTCGAGACAATCACAATGCCGGGGTATTGGCGTGCATGCTTGGCCAGATAAAAAGCCACTTGGCGCGAGATATCCGGCACGATGGTGTGGGCCTCGCGGTCCTCGGCCAGATCCAGACTGTTGGCTTGCGCCAGTTGCATGTCCAAATCGGCAGGCGAACCCCCAAAATGGGCGTGTTTTTGCCGGTAACGATAAACCCAGACATCCTGCCGCAGTATTTGCATCCGGGCGCGGATGGTGTCAAACGCGGAAAGCACGGTGGACAACGGCAGCTTGCACAGGGCGGCAATCCGCTGCGGCATAAGCACCAGGCGATGGACAATCCTGCGCCGTTCAGATCCTAAATGGGCAATGATGGCCGATCGCGTTTTATATTGTTTTTCCAATCGGCGCAGCGCGGTGTCGGTTATCCATTGGCGGTCGCGATTCATCGCCTGGTAATTGATGGATAAATTGTAACATGGCTCATCCACGGCCAGTATCCGGCCGAAGCGGTCTACAATCGGCCCGCGCATGGTCGGGATGATGTAGTGGCGGTAGGCAAAACTGCGCGATTTATCCCGCCACTGCGTGGATTCAAATGCCTGAAGCTGCGCCAGCCGCACCGCGATAATAAGCATGCCCAGCAGTACGACGGATAAAAGAAAAAATAGGCGAACACGCACCATGGCCATCCTGACCTTAAGCTGCCAACTCGCTGGCAGTATATGCGAGACGGGCGCAAAAAGTATGCGGTTACATCCGTTTACCGAGGGCGTTTACGGCAGCAGGGTGTTCGTATTAACCTTTACGCCCCTTGCGCAAAACGAGCGACGCAAATGCGTCCGCCGCCGGATTTTCCCCACCCGACCTGACCAGATGCAGCGGCCGATTGATCGCCATATCCGTAACTTTTATTTGTATCAGCGCACCGCTTGCCAATTCATCTTTACATACAAGGGCAGAAATAATGGCCCTGCCAAAACCATGTTGTACAAATTCTTTAATGGCGTGGGCATTGGTCAGTTCAAACGCGGGTGTGGCCTTGAGGCCGCGCGTAGCGAGAAAATCATCAAAAACCGCACGCGTACCGGACCCAGGTTCGCGCAGGATCAGCGGCCCATTGAGCAATTCGGCAATGCTGATCGTCTTCCGGGCCAGCGCCCCGGTCGCAGGCCCAATGGCCACAAGTTCGTCGTGGTGAAAAATAACCGATCCCGGCAAATC
>JAKAYZ010000177.1 GCA_021816165.1 Planctomycetota bacterium
GCTGAAATCTTTGCCCCGGAAGTTGCGGACGGGTAATTGTGATCCGCTGCGGCATCCAGATTTGCGCCGGCAGATAACCTCTAACCTGCGAAATGCTTCCATCGCTTGGCGGATGTGCAGGGGCGGTAAAAGTGATGCCCGTAATGGGCGTGCCCCATAGCACGTGTCCGCTTCCGACGGCGGGTGAACTGCAGTGCGCAATGGCAACCGTCCCGGCAGGCAGAAGAGAATGTCCGGTTCCATCCTCGATATCCGTCAAGTAACCCGCACGTCTGGTAGAAAAGGAAACGCGCGCCGATGGGTCTATAAGCAAGGTAACGCTTACCTGCATTGAGCGACGGGGGGCCGCCCAACCTTTCCAGAATTGTTGATTCTCATTAAATTTGACTCCGTTGAGCACAAAGGCAAAAGCGCCGTCAAAATAAATCGGGCATCGGGCCGACCAAGGTTGTTTGTCCTCGCCACCGGGCGTGGTAGAAGCCTCAAACTTAGGTTTAATAGACCCGGGTTTGGCCTCCGCTGCACGCAGCGCCATGCGTTGAAGACGCCAGAACTCCAGCAGCACCGGAAGACGGGTCGCGTCGAGCGAGAATGTCCCCGCGGTTGTCGACGAGGCAAAATGGCAAGCATCGAATAGCGATTCTGTTTGCCAGCGGTAGTGCGTGGCATGAAACAGGGTCAAATTGGCATCCTCAAAATTTTTCTGGTCGATATGGACGCTTACCAGCGCACCGGGATAATACCGCTGCTGGATGGTCCGCAGGACGCGGTGCAATCGCGTGCGAGTCGCTGGCGATGCTGCGTCGCCTAATTTTGTCTCAATGGCCCGCACGATCGGCCCTCGTGCCCTTTCCAAGGCTGCTTCGGCCCTCTGCACCCCGGCGAGATTGGGGCCTGCGACATTTCTGATAAGCGCCTCGACTTGGGCCATCTTCAGCGCCGGCCGGTGGTGCTCGCCATGGGTCCGTCCGCCAGCGATGAACACCAGCGCCATGATAACCAGCAGCACCGCAGCCGCACCCGCCACCCAGAGCAACGCTCCGGGCTGTCGCACTCGCGGCTCTCCGCTACCATCATCGGCCGATTGGGCCATCGGCAATGCGGTGGCGTTTATGGCGGGGACACTGATTGCATCGGCCTCGGGGATCGCGATGCTTATAGCACAATATTTACATTTGATCCGCTGACGCTGAAATTGGCCATCAACCCGATAGCGCCGCCGACAGGAGGGACACTCGACTTCGATCTTCACAATATCACCCCTGAGAGCCTGTTTGCCTGACCCGATTCCCGATACAGTGACGAACGTCTGCTAAATGAACCCGAAGTCTATGGATTCCGGCCATAGCGGTCAAGAGTTGCCACTACGGTTTTAAGCGGTGAGAAGCGAGCTTTGCATAGCCTGCCGCTGACGCGACCCTGTATTGGCAACTGACTGGCCCCGACCGACTGCTGCGGAATTGTCAATCCACCTTGCGCCTTTGAGCCTGCCAAGCCGTAACAGTTAATGATCAGATTGTTTAATATCTTCGATGGATCGGCGAACTTCAGGGCTGAGCCAGATTTTAGACCAGGCCGGCCCGATGCCAATCATATCGAGCACCATCAGGTAACTCAGCGGGGTATGAAGGGTGTCCAAGGGCGTTCCCTCGTCGACCAGTTCCTCCGTCTTGATCCCCTCTCCGCGCCGCGCCAATTGCGCCAATATCTTAGCCGCCGGCATGGGGTTGTAGTGCTTCACCGATTGATAAATGCGCCATTGGATCGCCGCCCGCGCGAAAATTCTGGCCCAGAATGTCGGCAACTTCATAAGGATGCCCACGGGCGTATCGTCATGGAGCAAATCCAGGCCGATGGGGGCATATAAAAACGGTTTTGATTGGGGTTGCCGAATCATGTCGGCGGGTGGCTGGTGCTGAGCGCCCTGATAATAAAACAGGCCCGTCTGATATTCCGATCTAAAGGCCCACGCCAGCATGGCGAGATAGACGGCGTACAGTGCGAGAAGAAAGATCAGCACCATCATGAAACGCTCGGTGGAAGTGGTGTTGACGATTACAAAAATTACCAGCAGATAGCCAAAACCGATGGCGATGACAAAGCCGATCAATGGCGTCACAAGTGCACCGATCGCCCCGCCAATTACCCGCAGGATGACCCCTCCGACCAATGCCCGCCGCCGGATTTGCATCCGGTGAAGCCAGAATGTGGCGTCATCGGTTGGTGCGATAGTTCCCATGTGACATGCCCCCTGTGTCGGCTTAGATGGGTTCGGGCTTGATGCCGCAATCCAGTAATGCCTGATCGATGATACGTCGCTGGTCCGCGCCAAACCACACGCGCGTTCCGTCCGCCTTCATATCGATCCAGCCAAGTTGTCGCAAATATGCCAAGGTTGGGATCAGGGTATTGCGCAGGGTTTGATTGAGCGGGAGATCATCCACGGCCACCCCATGTTGATGCTTGGCCAAATGCGTCAAAATTTCAGCCGCGGCCATCATGTTGGCGGTCGATGAAAGGGTGCCCAGCATCTGCTGCTGAGGTCGGCTGCGTGCAACCATGCGCGGCCCAATGAAAAATGGCCGCACAAACCATTTGTCATCGCCAGCCTCATCGCCGATCAGGTTCACACCGAAGGCGGCAAAACTTTGCAGGTCAACTTCAATTTTGTCCATGTACAAAACCTTTTCGCCCCGCGCGTCGGTACGGACAATGATCGGCTGCGCGTCGAACTGATTTTTTTCACGAAGGTAAAGCAGAGGGAGCATGATCCCTGCCGCCAGAATAAAAAACACCACCCACCACAGATGTACCCAGCCGAAATTGGCAGCGATACTGCCCCATATGAAATAAAAAATGGTACCGAGAAAGGCCGGTGCAATGAGGCTCAGCACGATGCCGAGATAAAACATGACGATTAAATCGCGGTGCCGCTTTTCCTGTCGCGCCCGCAGCAGATCGATAACTTTATGTGTCGCCAGCCGCCATTTTTCATCAGACATGTTTGCTATTGTCGGCTTGAAACCTGCATAGGTCAATTCCCGCATTGCAACCGACGTGATGGGTTACCTGCGCTGTATCCGCGATCAGAAATCAGTGGAACCGGTGTGATGCGACAATAAAATCCAAAGAGGCCAACGGGTGGGTCAGCAGCAGTAGTCGATGGCGCGAGCCAGAACCGAGCGAAGTTCCTGCCGCGGAACAATGCGGTCGACAAATCCTTTTTCCCGGAGGAATTCCGCACGCTGAAAGCCTTCAGGCAATTCCATGCGGATGGTATTGGCAATGGTACGCGGACCGGCGAAGCCGATCATGGCGCGGGGTTCGGCGTAAATGATGTCACCCAGCATGGCGAAACTTGCGGTCACACCACCGGTGGTCGGATCGGTCAGCAGACTGATGTAAAGCAGGTTGGCGGCGGCATGGCGTGCCAGCGCTGCGGATGTTTTGGCCATCTGCATCAGACTAAGGGTGCTTTCCTGCATGCGGGCACCGCCAGAACAGGAGACCACAATCAGCGGAAGTTTCAAGTCCGTAGCGGTTTCAATGGCCCGTGTAAGTTTTTCGCCGACAACTGTTCCCATGGAACCGGCCAAAAATGAAAAATCCAATACGGCCAGCACCACGCGGCGACCCTTAATGTAGGCAAGACCGCTGACCAATGCGTCGCCTGAACCGGTGGCGGCGCGTGCTTCTTCCAGTTGCTGGGCGTAGGCTTTCTTGGCTTTGAAGCCGAGCGGATCGGTCACCTTTAACTGCGAATCGCTCTCTTCAAAACTGCCGGTGTCCACGAGCATTTCAACTCTCTGCCGGGCATTAACGCGAAAATGATGGCCGCAGTAAGGGCAACAATGGAGTTGCTCTTCCATCTCCTTGCGGTAAACCATACGCGTGCAGCCGGGACAGCCAAGCCATAGACCGACCGGTACATCCACATTTTTTCTTGTTGCTGTAAATCGCATGTTGTTATCGGGGATCACTTCCGTAAGTTCAGCCATGAATCGTTCATTCCTTTTGCTAGCTCTGCGTCATCGGTGACACTTGAACGTTCAGCCTCGCAGCGAACCAATGCCGTGCTTGGGAATTGCCGGCGATCAATGACCCATTACCGTCCCCTCTCGCAGGTAGATCGTAGCAGGCTGCACCTGCAAAGCGTGCCACATGATCCCTGCACCATTCAATATGATAAGCATTTGTTAAGGCCATCGCAACCGGTTTTATGCCGCTACTGCAACCGAACCACATATTCCACATAACTTTCTTTATTACATGCGCTTACACCGAAACTTTCAGCCATTTTTTGCGCCAATTCAGGCTAAAGGCCGTGGCGCAAATTGGGCTGGATTACGGCCGGCCGAGCTTTTCGCAACGGTGCCAATTGTGTGTTATAAGACGCAGGTTAAGCAGCTTGGCTATTAAAATTTGAGCATTTCTCCGCTGATGCCCCAGAATCAGAATCGATGGTGAATATTTTGCCTCGCCAAATTGCGCCAACCGATGTAGAATATGGGGTGTACCACGCGTAGGAGTTGCGGACTTGAAATGGTCAGACGCAAAACTCGATGAACTCGCCCGGCAATTGGCATACACGCCCGCTAACAAGCGGCGCGAGCAATTGGATGCTGCACTTGAACTGCTCAGCGAGATTGACGCGGAAGAACAATACCCGTGGGATTACATCCTGTTCAAAATCACCGGCTATCGGGCGCGCGCGGATTCACACATTACTTTGGCCGGGCGGGCCTTGCTTGCTGATCTTCCCAGCCTGATTGAATACATTTCATCCACCATTGATGTCAATGCTTCCGATGCCAAGGAGCAAATACTTACGCTTGATGAGGTGACGGCCGAATTTGGCGTATCGAGCAAAACCATTCAACGCTGGCGGCGGCAAGGGCTACCTGCCATGCGGTATGTATTTTCCGACGGTGTTCGGCGCGTGGGCTTCCGGCAATCGCAGGTGGCGGCGTTCAGCCAGAGACATGCACGACGGCTGGCCGACGCCGCACGCTATCGACAGATACCGGAAAGAGAAAAGGCCCAGATTATTGGCCGTGCCCGACGAATGTCGGCCAAATGCCACTGCTGCCTGAAACTCATCTCGCGCCGCATTGCCCGCCGAACCGGACGCAGTCCGGAGGCCATCCGCGAGATCATCCGCCGCCACGACATGGAGAACCCATGGAGTGCCGTGTTCCCCGATTCACCCGCCCGGCTTACCGAAGCTGATCGCCGGGTGATTTCAGAATGTTTTGATCGGGGAATTTCAGTTGACTGTCTCGCCAAGCGTTATTGCCGCAGCGCCGAAAACATTCAGCAGATCGTCGCCGAAATCAAAGCGGAACAGGTTAAGGCCGTAAATATTAAATTTGTCCCCAACCCGCTTTTTGAACATGCGGACGCCGACAAGATTATCCTCGAAGAGTTGCCGGCCAAGGCCCGTCTAGCGGCCGCGAATGAGCCGCTAGAGGATGGCCAGCAGCGCTATCTTCTGCGGCGTCCCAGCAACCTGCCTGCCTATCTGCAGGATGCTTTCCGGCAGCCCATCATGCCGCAGCCACTGGTGATTGATGCGTTCCGCCGTATGAATTATCTGAGATTTAAAGCCTGGCGCAGGCAGTTGGATATTGATCCGGCTCGTTGTGGTCCCGGGGAACTCGATGGCGTCGCCTCGCTGCTGTCTCAGGCGGATGCGATTCGGAATCAACTGCTTCAGTCCCATCTCCGAATTGTGGTAATGGTGGCGCGTAAACACTGCCAAAGTAATGAAAATTTACTTGAATTAATATCGGACGGCAACCTGTGGCTGATGCGAGCGGCGGATTCTTTTGATTTTTCGCGTAACGTGCGCTTCAGCACCTATCTGTCGTACGCGCTGATGAAAAATTACGCCCATCGTTTTGGTCAGCCGACATCAAATGCCAATCGCCTGCTCATTTCGCAGGACGATCTGCTTGATCAGCTTGGGGCCCCGGCAGGACAAAGCGTCCCCGA
>JAKAYZ010000178.1 GCA_021816165.1 Planctomycetota bacterium
ACAACCAGAGCCAACTCATATTGCAGGCCGCAGATTCTGTACGCGACGCGGTGTGTGTTGGAATTCTGCTCGCGGTGGTGGTACTGCTGCTCTTCCTGCGCAACTGGAAGATGACCATTATTGCGGCGGTGATGGTGCCCGCCGTTTTGGCGTCCACCATACTCCTGCTGCACCTGCTTCATATGAGTTTCAATGTCATGACCCTCGGCGGTATGGCTGCGGCTGTCGGTCTTATCATTGATGACGCCATCGTGATGGTAGAGCACATTGTGCGCCGAATTGAATCTGACCAGGGCGACCATCGCCAAAGCATCATCAACGCCACGCGGGAATTTACACGTCCCCTGGCTGGATCATCGGCCTCCACCATTATTATTTTTACGCCGCTGGCGTTTCTTTCCGGCGTGACAGGGGCATTTTTCAAAGCCCTGTCGCTCACGATGGCGGCGGCACTTTTTATTTCATTTTTTACCGCGTGGCTGGGCGTGCCTGTATTGGCCGCCCGCATGCTTGCAGATAAAGACGTCCAGCATGGCAAAGGCGGATGGTTTACCCATTCGGCGCACCGTTTTTATGAGGCGGCCATGCGCCCCATGCTACGATCTCCCCTGCTGGTGCTGGTGGTGATTGCGCCGATCCTGCTTGGCGGCTATGCGGCATATACGCACGTCGGTACCGGATTTATGCCTCGCATGGATGAGGGTGGCTTTATTCTCAATTACGTCGCCCCGCCCGGCACCTCGCTGGCACAAACCAATCACATGCTGGACGAGGTGGAAAAAATACTCCTCGCCAATCCCTACGTTGATACCTATTCCCGCCGCACCGGGCTGCAATTGGGTGGCGGACTCACCGAGCCATACACCGGTGATTTTTTTATTCGATTAAAGCCCTTTCCCCGGCCACCGATTGAGCAGATCATGACTCACATTCGCCGATTGGTACACGAGAAAGTTCCCGGCCTGAAAATTGACACCGACCAAATGATGCAGGACCTCATCGGCGATCTGACCGCCGTTCCACAGCCGATCGAAATAAAGATTTATTCCAATCATCCGTCCGTGCTCGACGCCACCGCCCGAAAGGTTGCTGCGGTCATCAAAACGGTGCGTGGCGTGGTGGAGGTGCGATCCGGCATCGTGCTGGCCGGGGATGCGATTGAAATTCATGTCAATCCGGTTAAAGCGGCTTTGCAGGGTCTCACTGCCGGTGATGTTACCCGTCTGGTACGTGAATACCTCACCGGTAAGGTCAGCACGTACATTCAGCACGGCCCCCGTCTGGTGGGGGTGCGTGTGTGGGTGCCCAAATCTTTCCGCAACACCATCAAAGAAATCCGCAATATCCAGTTGCGGGCACCCGATGGTCATCTGGTAGCGTTGAAATTGATCGCCAAACTCAAAATTCAGACCGGCCAGCAGGAAATCATGCGTGATAATCTCAAGCGTATGGTAGCCGTCAAGGCGCGCATCAACGGTCGCGACTTAGGCTCGACCGTCGCGGCCGTTAAACGCCTGCTCCATGAACCGGGAATTATTCCCCACGGCGTGTATTATCATCTGGGCGGGTTATATCGACAGCAGCAAATTGCATTCAAGGGCCTTCTGATCGTCATGGTTGCGGCCGTCATACTCGTATTCCTTCTTTTGCTTTTCATGTATGAGCACTTCCGCGTGGCGGCAGCGATGCTTTCCATTCCACTGCTGGCGCTGGCGTGCGTATGCATCGGCCTGTTTGTCACCCACACCGAATTGAATGTTTCATCCATGATGGGAATGACCATGGTGGTGGGCATCGTGACGGAGGTGGCGATTTTTTATTATTCAGAATTTCATGATATGCCCGCCGATGCGTCGCTCATAACCCGCTTCATACGCGCCGGACAGAACCGCATGCGCCCGATTGCCATGACGACACTGGCCGCCATTCTCGCTCTGCTTCCCCTGGCGCTGGGCATCGGACAGGGATCGCAGATGCAGCAACCGCTGGCGATTGCCATCATTTCCGGTCTGGTGGTGCAATTACCTTTGACGCTGGTGGTTCTGCCCAATCTGCTCGCCATCGTGCATCGGGCTCGAGTAGGCGAGGACGTTATAAAATAATCTGCCGTGCATATTCTCGTTGCCAGCACGCCCTCTGACGGCGCGAGCAATGATCTTGCCTGTGCGCGGAGCACAATGGCCGCCGCGATCTTTCCGAGCGGCGGTGAAACTGCCGAAAAATGTTGCTTTGAGGCGTTTCCCGGGGACCGTTCCGGAAAGACCTCAGGGGGTGGGGACACCTGCGCCCCCGAGGGATGCCCGGAAAATTGGCCACGCCTTCATATTGGAAGGCAAGCTGCTCCAGGCCGTTGTAAATGTTTTCCACCTGATTGGCGATGGTGGTGCCGGCCGTATCGGCGTTAGGCTGGATTATTTTTTCACCGACTGCAACCACCACTCGGCGCCGATAAACATTTGCTTTAGTGGAATATAACTACTCCGCCGTTGCATAACCAATGGAGTTTCGGCGGGTGCAACGGCGAAAACGCGGCTTGATACCTCCTGTCGATGGTGGTAGCGCACGCTTTCGGGCTGTCTCTGCGATTTATAAACTTGTGAGTGAGCTCTCTATCCATGGTGGCATTGCCGGGGCTAAAAACCGTGTCGCCCGATCTCGCCAGCCGCACCATTCGACACTTGCTCGTTCACCGACCGCGACCACGGCGATTTCTGCCTTTTATGGCTCAAACGTTTGAATTCGCCGCTGGCCGCTACGCCGGACCAATGGGGACGCCCGGAAGTCTGGACGAATCCACCATTGAAGTGCCATTGTGGCCTTATATGTCAAGTTTTTTTGCAATAAAACTTGACATATATGCGACGGTCGGTCGATAATGCCTTCATGACGATTGCATCCCCAGCAAATAGGCGTCGCCACATCGCCAGCACGGTTCGCCGACGCATTGAGCGTGGCGGCGAGCGTTTATGGCGATATGAAGACTTTGCTGATTTGCCTTGCACTGCCGTCGCGCAGGCATTGTCGCGACTGGCCCGTTGTGGCCAACTGGACCGCCTCAGTAAAGGCGTTTTTTACCGCGCCCGGCAGACCGCCTTTGGTAAAAGCCAGCCCTCTCCGGCTGCAGTTCGGCAACTTGCGGCAGATCAGGAAAGCTTTTTTCCATCTGGAACAGTAGCGGCCAATTTGCTGGGTTTCACGACTCAGAATCCGCCGCGAGGGGAATTGGCGACAAGCAAATCAAGTTTGCCGCGCAAATTGGTTGGCGCGGATACCATTATTCACACACGCCGCCCCGAGGCGTGGTCACGATTAAATCAGGCTGAAGCTGCATTGCTGGATTTCCTCCGCCGTAGTGGCCGTGAAAGCGAACTATCGCCAGAGGCAACGGTCCGCCGACTTTTAAAACTGGTGTCAGAGCCGGGTCGTCTTGAACGCCTGCTCGAAGTGGCCGATACGGAGCCGCCACGCGTTCGAGCCATGCTTGGAGCGTTGGGTGAGCAACTTGGAGTTGACCAGCGATGGCTCAAACGAATGCGTGCATCCCTGAACCCACTTTCACGATATGATTTTGGCCAACTGACAGGCCTGAGTTGCTCGAGGGCTTGGCAGGCCAAGGAGCGACGCCCAAAGTGAAACTGTGTGAACATCCAGATTTTGAACAAGCAGTAATTCGCACTGCGCAGCACTTTCAGAGCCGGGGGCTGCGCCCGACAATTGTCGAGAAGGATTACTTCGTCACAGAGGCCTTGCGTGTCATAGCCGCAACGGCGGGTGATAAAATCATTTTCAAGGGCGGTACCAGTCTGGCAAAAGGCTGGAATATCATCCAGAGGTTTTCGGAAGATATCGATATTTTCCTCGATCCAGAGGCATTTTCACCAAAGCTTGGCAGCCATGGTATCGACCGGGAACTTAAGCGCCTACGTGACACCATCGGCGCGCATCCGGCACTGACTGTGATGCTTGGTGAAAGCCAGACCATCGGTGGCTTTGGACGCAATGATCACTTCTCCTATGTCCAGCGATTTGGTGGTCCCGGCGAGGTCGTAAACCGCGTCCTGTTAGAGGCGGGAACCGCCAGTGGACGCGAACCCACCTCCACCTTGGAATTGCGATCCTGCATTGGGCAATTTCTTGAGGAAACCGGCCAATCTCTCGGAGCCGAAGATGAGTTGCCGTTTTCAATGCGGTTGCTGCATTTCCGGCGAACGTTCGTCGAGAAGATGTTCGCGATCCACGCCAAGGTGGAGTTATTCAAGCGAGAAAACCGCCCGCTTGGCAGTTACGCGCGCCATTATTACGACCTGTATCAACTTTCGGCCCAGCAAGAAGTTTTGGCCATGCTCGAATCCGACGAATATGCCTGCATCAAAACTGATTACGACAGGATCAGCCGGAAATATTTTCCCAAGAGCTATTTTTGCCCCGACGGCCTGAGTTTTGCAAATAGCGATGCATTATTTCCGTCAAAGCCTCTTGCCGCAGCCATCACCGAAGATTACCAGCAGCAGTGCCACAGGTTGTGCTATGGATTATTTCCTACGTGGGCACAGGTTGAGAATCGCTTTGAAAGCATACGGACACTGCTGTAGCTTGGCTGCGTCCGCCGTCGGCAAAGCGGGACGCGAACTTGGCAACGCCTGGCACCATCCGGCGATCCGCCACCGGAATCCATGCTGGTCTGGTCGCAGCTCTGGCTGCCCATTGGGTATTCGTTTCGGCCACCGCACCACGGAATATATCCTGCTGCGCCCGGCAAATCCCCTTTCTTCCCAAGGTGGCCAGCTCCCACACGCCCGGTGACACCGCGCGCACCCGGCGTACGACGCGGCTCTTCGGCCGTCTACCTGGCCCAACTATTTCCTTCATTGTGGCCAGATATTAATTGCCCTCCCCGTTTTGGCCCCCGCCGCTGCGAGCTTGATTTCCATGGTCTCGGCGGCGGGCGTGCCGCAAGGCCAAGGCGATGAACCCGGCCCGCGGCGCCGTCCAAACACGGCTGCCCCGGCCATGCACAGTGGGCCGGACGCTCGCGCCGGTCCGCAAGGGGCGATGTACCGGCGGCGATCAATTTGACGGATTGTAGAAGCGGGTGACCGGGACTCGCACGGTCGCCTTCAGCAGTTTTCCCTTGAGGATCAATCCGATTCGAATCGAATTGCCGAGCCGGGACCGGATGAAGCCAACGAACCGGCGATCCACCGGCACCTTTTTCAGCGCTGCCGCCAATCCAGGGGACAAGCTGCGCTCCAACGCCGGGGTTGGTGCGACCATTGCCCGCATAACGTTGAAACCTTGGAAATACGGGCCGGGCACGGGCCCCGGCGTGAGGAAACCAAAGGCCGGCAGCTGCCGGCGCACGACCCGGCCAGCCTCTGCGGCTGCGGTCGCGAAGGGCTTGCCGTGCCGGAACAGCACCACTGAAAAATCCTTTATCGAAAGCCTCCGGCTGCAAAGATAGCTGACACTAATGTACGCTACCCCCCGTGCGGGGAATTGAGCGTAGGCGTCGACAAGCGTCGGAAGCCTGAGCGACCCATGCGGGGCGGTTTGGAGCAAATGCACACCCCGCCAGAGGTAGCCGATTGCCCTCGCATGCTTGCCAAGGCTTAATGCCGGTCCGATCTTCTGGTGGGCTGCCCTCGCGCCCCCCAGCGTCTCGTTCAGGCGGGCGACTAGCGCGGCCGGAAACTTTGTGTCCCGCCCGTACAGACCAACAAGGTTGTATCTATTGTCCTCGGCCCTCGGCAGCAGCATAGGAATGGCTACCAGTTCAATGAAGTTGATCGCCTCCGCGCGCTGCCAATGCGGAGCGTCAAGCGGCGTGTGGAAATGTTTATGGTTGTAGACCTCTGCTTGTAGCCGTAGCCAAGGCGGGGCCTTCGGCGCGGGCATCATAGGCAGAGTGGGGCGCACCCTCGGATGCGATGCGGGCTGGTGGCTCTGAGGGGCCTCGGGCTTCGGCGCTGCGGAT
>JAKAYZ010000179.1 GCA_021816165.1 Planctomycetota bacterium
ATTGCGCCGCCCTTTTTGAACACCAGCTTCGGGCATTATTCCGCAAGCCACAGGCCAAACTCGTCCGGCATCGGATTGTGATTGAAAAGCGCGCCACGTTCTCGCCATCACCCGGCGTGGACCGCATCCGCCCGCCGCAGGCACCCCCGCCCGGTGGTATTGAAAACTTATTTCTCGCTGGCGACTACACCCGCACCGGATGGCCCGCCACCATGGAGGGGGCGGTACGCAGCGGATATATGGCGGCCGGCGCACTGCTCAAGGCCTTGCCCCACACCGCCGGCTTGCCTTCACCTCTTGCCAATGATTTGAATATGGAATTTACCGCCCGCTGGTTTTCCGGCTCCGACTGACGCACCCGCGCAGGTAAACCAGTACTGCGGCGGTTAATTAGATCAATTTGCACCGCGGGGAGCAAAGGCCACCAATATATTTTTATTGCAACGAAACGCACCGGGTAAGAACCGATTTATGCACGGGGGCACCGCCGCGGACGTTATATAGCCACCGGCTTGCCGGTGGTTGGTACATTGGCGGATGGCGGACGCGCCGTGATAGGCGCTGGCGGGTTTTGCATGTGTACCAACACCGGGCAAGCCCCGTGCTATGTATTGGGGCCGGGAACCCCCGCCTTTATTGTGCTTGACTTTCTTAGAAGGGATCGCCAAGCGCGCGAAGAATTGCGTATCTGATTATTTCGTAGTTTTTTAACTTCCACTGTGCCCCGGTGCCCCTGCGGCTCATCGGCCCGCGATGTCCATCGTCAATCGCACCTTCACCGGGTGCTTCGGGTGGCTGCCACGCCCTAAAAGCAAAAATACATAACGCTGGAACGGTGGGGTCAGGCCCGCCATCCGCACCTTGGCGCGAATGTGCAGTGCATCGCCCGCGTTTATCGAATACCGGCCTACCTTGGCCGATGTGCACGTGCACGATGTCCATAGACGCAGAATCCGAAGCGTGTTCTCCGATTTGTTTCGGATGGTAAACACGGCATGGGCAAACGCGCTCCCCGGCCCTACCCGAACCTTTACCAATGGTTGGGCAATGGCAAGCCACGGCGGCAGATGATGGTGTTTGGCGGCGGCCTTTGCTGCCTGCTTCTGCTGCTGATATATCTTCAGCGCCTCCCGGCGCGATGGCGTAAGCCAAGGGCGGTCGCTGACCTTTGGCGGAGATTTGAGGAATTGGTTCAGTTGCCTTTTTAACTGCCCGTGCGCGGTCGCCGCCACTTCGCCCACGGCGTGGTTCACGGCGGCCTTATCGGCCGGGATGTCGTGCATCACCTGCGCCAGGTCAAGCACAAGTCCCTGCCGCGCCAAGGCCCGTAGAAATTCCATCAATGGCCGATGACCATAGGGACTTAACGCCTTGGCAACTTGCGGCGCAGCCGAGGGCGAAAAATGTACACGCAGTGGTACAAGCCGACGCCTCACAGCCCCTGCCACCCAGCGATTCATGCCCGGCGTGGGCACCAGCATGCGCCGGTAAAGCATAAACAAATCGTCGAGTTCCTTTTTCGGGACATGCTGGAACATCGCCGCCTTTACCAACGTTAAATAATAATAACGTACCGTCACCGTCGCCGGCAGAAGCCGCGCCGGCGTGCCGCGGGGCGTTGCGGCAACCCGTTTCAGAAGAACTTCCAATATCGCAGGAAAATTCGTGTCCCGGACACGGTCAAAGATTTTTGTCTCAAACCCGTGCAGCCGCAGTGCCGTCGCCGCGTACTGGGTGCGGTGCGTCGCGAGGTAAAGCAGCCAGGCCGCGCTGCTGCGGATCGCGCCCCCGACCCTATCGTCGCGTGTGAAGCGCATCAGCTTCGCTGTGCTGGCTGGCTTTTTTCCCTGCGAAAGGAGCCGGTAAAACTCGGCGTAGAGGGCGACACTGCGACGCGCCAGGCGCTGCGCAGTGGCGCGGCTTGCACCATGGAACCAAATCTTCCTCCGCATGACAAAAAGCTGCTGCGACTGCTTTGGCCTGTCATACATTCCCCGCAGAACGACCAGGTAGGGCTTGCAGCGCGGGCACGCCGCGTCGATGCCCCTCACAAACCCCTGTGGGGTGAGTGGGTGCGCTTGGCTGGCGGACGCGGCCACGGACAGGCCTGCCATGGAGAGAATGGGGATAAGCCTTTTCATCGATTGATACTCCTATTTCTCATTCGGTACCTGCAATCTGCTCCGTGCCTCACCCACCGCAGCATTGCGCCCAGACATCCCAAACCGACCCTGGCAATTCAGTGAAATCTGGGCTGGCAACCGTACTTTCGTATTGCCAAGGCCCGTAGGGGCCAGAATTGAACTGGAAGCATGCGGTGCTTCGGTAGTACGCGCTAACTGAAAGGTACCAGGCGGGCGTGCGACGCATAATCTCGAAGTCCAGTGTGCTTTTCGGGCCAGCAGTAAAGGTGCTGGTGTAAGTCTGCGTGACGTTGCCGAAACTGACGGGGATAGAAACCGCTCCCGATGCTGGTCCGGCCTGTGGCCCGAAGCTGACCGTTACGGTGTACGGGCATTGCGTTGTGATGGTCTTGCTGGAGGTAACCGCAGCGCCGCAGCCCGAGTATTGCGAGCTCCCATTTACTATATCCGGCTGCACCGAGGAGACGTATTTGACCTGGTAATCGTAGATATCGGGCGCAGGGCAGTAGCCGGATCCCGAAATGATCTGGTCCGGCACCGTGGGCGGAGCCGGAAACGTCGGCTTAGGGGAGGAAACCGGTGTCCACGCCGTTCCCGAACTGGACACAATATAAACCGTGTCGCTCCCGCTCTTGGTGCTCGGGGGCGGATTTTTACATGGGCTACCGTTGGGCATAATAAAGCCGGCCGCCTTCCCCGTCGCGGTTGCCGTGTAGGTGTGAAGCCCGGCCGAAGTGTAGGGGCCAAGCTTCACCGTTTCGGTGGTTCCGGAACCGGGCTGGGGCGACCACGTGTAGGTGACGCCAGTGGGCTCGCATTCCCCGGTGCCGTCGGCGTCGTAGCAGGTCTGGGCAGTGAATGTTATCTGAAGTTGCGTGCCCTCGCAGACGACGTAGGGGTCTGCCTGCGTGCCTTTGCCGTACACTTGCGGTGATGGATTGCCCGCGCTGACGCAGACATCCCACGCCGGGGCGTTTGCCGCAAGGCAGAGCGTCGCCGCGATCCCGGCCGCGATGGCGGTTGCCGCCAGTCGCCCCCGGTGCCTCTCTTGCCGGCCACGTTTCGTTTTGTTTGCTTCCAACATTTCTTTTCTCCATTAAAAAAAAACTGGTTCGCCCGGGCACCAACACGGCACCCTTCAAAATGGCGTAGCCGTCATATGCCGCTTAAGGCTCTGGCGGGCGTGGTGTACCGTGGCCTCGAAGTTCCATCTGGCAGATTGTGTCCAAATGGGCACCCGCCAGCAAATATCGCCGACCAGGCGCCTTGCGGCGTGCCGGCCCACGGCCGCACGGTAGGCCAACGTGGCCGCCGAATTAAAAACGGACCCGTGCCCTGTCCTCTCGAGAGAGCGGATCGCGCGCCAGTCGCCCAGCACCCATGCCGCCCCGGAAACCGTGGACCGGTAAGGCGGGAGTGGCCAACCGTACGCCACCGAGCCCATCCAAGGAAGCGGGTACCGCCCCGGCGCGTAGCCGATCCAATGGCACTGCCTCCGGCCGGCAAGCCTGTCGATGAAAACGCCCTCGATCATGGCGTTCAGGCTACTGCCGCGCTGGACCTCGATCGCCCATACGCCGGGACCCGGAACCAGGAAGCTTTGGTAGACGCCACCCCAATAATTGGCGACACGTGCGGCCGCCAAGGGCCGCGTGCGGGCGGTTGCGTCCATACTCGGTAGCCCCCTGTGGATGCTGACCAAGTAGTCCCGCCGCCGCATCACGGTGGTATGCCCGTTGTAGTTAACGAAATACGCGCTGAGCTTGAATTCCCCCGCCGGAACGCGGACGAGCACCCAATCGTTGGGTCCCGAATACGTCGGCGCGTAAGCCTCGCCGTGGTCGTCGAAATCGCCCTCGTCACGGTGGCCCTCTATCGGGTCCCAAAGCACGCGGTGGTCTTTGGTTCGGAACCATTCATTCCAAGCTCTTATGAAATCGCCGCGGTGGTGATGCGGGCCGATCGCCGCCGACAGGTTGTACCAGTTTTTTACGTTCCAAGCCACGGTCTGGCTGTAAGGGGAACATGTCGCAAAGAGAAAGGTAAACTGCCGTCCGTACCTGCCCGTCCAATCGCCCCGCGTAGCCCAGTCGCAGCCAAGGTAGACCGGGCGGTCAGAGCCCAGGCGCGACTTTTTCAGCGCGGCTACCATCCGACGCATTTGGCCCCGCGTTGGCACCTTGGCAAAGTGCGGCAGACTGGACTCTGTGGGATTGGCACCGGCAAGGGCACCTGCCGAAGCCTGCCCGTTGATAATGCCCGCAAAGCAGTGCGTGCCAAAGCCGTAACGGCCTATGAGCATCGCCTCCATTATTTTTGTATTTCTGGCTCGCTGGCGGCCGGCAGCGGATGTGTGTGCGGATGGGACGTCCGCGCTACCGGGCCGTGCGTCCGCGCTGCCAAGCGACGCGCCTCGGCGCACCGCAGTGCTCGCACCGATCACCAACGGGCAGAGGCGATTGATATAGCCATCCTCCCCTTTTAACTGCGGCTGGTCTTCGCTTTTCATCATCTGGCCTGTGCGGGCATCAATAACCGCATAGCCATTCCGCCATGTGCCCACCCAGATGTTGCCCTGCGCATCTTCGGCCAAGGTCGTTATATGATCCCCCGGCAGCAGTTTGTTCAAAAATGCCTTTGGCGGCGGACGATATCCCACCGGCGGATGCCACAACCCCATCACCTTGGCGGCATAATCACTGCCACGGATGTAGTGGAATGTCCCGCCCCGGTTGGTGCTGATGGCCAGACCTAAATCTGTGCCCACATAAATATGCTGCCTCCGCCGCCCCACCAGCACGCAGTTAATCAAATTTGATGGCAGCCCGTAGCCGGTGGCCGTCAGCGGCATATGCCACGGCCCCTTGATGACCCGCCAGCGATAAATCAGGTGCTTTTGGGCAAACATCGCCCCCGGCGGCCCGCGGTAAGACAACACTGGCCGACCAATCGCCAGCCCATTGCATAGCGTGCCCACATACGCATGGCCAAGGTTATCAAATGCCATGGCGTCCGGATTGGGCGGTAAACCGTTGGCGGTGGTGATGTAATGCCATGTGTGCCGTGGCAACTGAAGCTTCGGGGTGACGGACGCTACGCCATCGCCCGGCTTGGCGGTGCCGGGCAAATAAATTGCCCGGCTCGCTGGGGTGTCTGGCATGGTTTTACTGCACTGGTAAATGCTGATCCCATTTTCTGTGGCGATCCATATTTGGTTCGCAGCGCTGTCATAGGCGATGGCATACACATGGCAACCCAATGGGCCATTGAGAATGCTGTAATGCTTCCAATGTTTGCCATTAAACACGCACACGCCGTGGCGGTCGGTGCCGGCCCACAGGCGGCCCCTGCCATCGACGCAGATGGCGGTGATGAAATTGCTGGCCAGGCCGGGCGAATTGGCTTTATCAAAATGGTACCAATGGATGTGCAGATCGTGACGGGAAAGCAGTGCGGCACCGCCGTGGGCGGAGCCGGAAAGTTTGGAATGCTGATGCAGATGGCGGTAGCTGATTTTACCGGCATACAGGCCATTGTCTTCACCGGAAACCCAGATATGGTGCGGGCCGTAGGTAAAGATACCGGTCAAGAGTTTGATCTATTTGCTGCCGGTGGTGACGCGCTTGGTGGTGTGATGGTGGTTTTTATGTTGTGGGGGGGGGGATGGATGTTTATTACTGCCGGCGGCAAATGCGGGGAAGGATGCAAGGGATATTACCAGTAGGAAGGAGATCAGAAACATGAGGCCGAGGGATGCAGTGCGGGTTTGGGGGAACGCGGTAGCCGA
>JAKAYZ010000180.1 GCA_021816165.1 Planctomycetota bacterium
GGGCCAAGGCGTACCGCGATGGTCTGGAAATGCTGCAAAAGGAGGCCTTGGATGCGGTCTGCGTATGCACCATGCCCGGCCGGCGCGAGATGATTCTGCAGTACGCGGTGGAGCATCGCATCGGTCTGTTCGTGGAAAAGCCCTGGGCCTCAAACCTGGAGCAGGCCCGGCAGTTCGTCGAGATATGTCGGGCCGCCCAGGCTCCGGTGATGACGGCGTTCAGCTTCCGCTACCATCCGGCTCTGGCAAAACTGCGCGAGTTAATCAGCGGAGCACTCGGTGCGCCGCTCCTGATCAACGGCGAATACCTTTTTGACTGGAGGCCTGGTGAAAGCGTGTGGGGAGCGCGGGGCGGCAATGGATTCATCAATGAGAATTCCTGCCATTTGTTCGACGCCCTCATGTCCGTGGCGGGCGATCCGCTGACGGTGGCGGCGGAAGCCATCAACCCCTTCGCCATGCCGGCGGAACACGCGGCCGCAATGACGATGCGCTTTCGGGAAGGATCTATCGCCGCCATCACGCTGGGCGGCATCGGCGCCGGCGGGTTCCATTGCACTCCGCGGATGGATGTGGTCACCGCCAACGGCCAGGCGCGGCTGGCCGGGCGCGACCATATCTGGGAAGCGCTGGAATGGACCTTCCGTGGCGATGGAGATGTGCACCGCCTGACCCGATGCCCCGAACAGTTGGGGCACACGCGTTACACCGACGGATTACGGCATTTCATTGACTGTATCCGCGGAGGAACCGCCCCCCAGACCGGACCGCTGGAGGGGCTTAAGTCCGTGGCTCTGGCGATGGCGGTAGTTGAGTCGGCGCGGTCGGGGCGCAAAACGGAGATTTGCTGGTAACGTCTGATGAATGACCTCGGCATGGCGAGCAAAAGGAGTGATACACAATGAAACTGGGACTTGATGCAGGCCAATCCACGCTCGATCTGGCGGTGGAACTGGGTATTCACGGTGTCCCCATCGGGGCGGACCAACTGGCCCAGCAGGGTGTGGAAGCCACGCTGGCACCGCTAAAGCAGCGCGGCCTGGGCGTGTGTCAGATCGGGGCCTTTGGCTATAATCCCCTGTCCACCGACCGCCAAGGCCAGACCCACCAAGATGACCTGCTCCGTAAGGCCATCCCCCTCGCGGCGGCAACGGGCTGCCGGTACATCACCATCGGCCCGGGCAACTACCACCCCTCGGGCTTCCTGGCCGAAGATCCCCGGAATCACACACCCATGGCGCTGAAGGCGATGGCGGCGGCGCTAAAGCCGATGTTGGAACTGGCCGCCACGTACGGCGTGAATCTCACTGTTGAGCCTTACCTGAAGGGTGCCGTCAACGGTCCAGAGGCATTTCTCGCATTATGGCAGCAGGTCAAGGCGCCAAACCTGCGGGCCAACGTCGATCCCAGCAGTCTATACATCTACGAGGATCTGCTTGATGCCCGATCCAAGGTGGAAAAGGTCTGCAAAGGCCTTGCCGGGCACTATGGGCTGGTGCATATCAAGGACATCGCGATGGGCGAAGGTTTCCATATCCACGCGGCCTTGGCACCCTTGGGCCAGGGGCCTACCGACTGGGCCCAATTCCTCGGCCTTATCGCGCCGCACGTGCCGGATGACAGCTGGGTCATCCTGGAACATGTCAGTTCGCCGGAGGAAGGTCGCACCAGTTACCGCCTGCTGCGGGACGCGGCGGAGAAGATGGGCGTGGAATTGGGATAAGCGTACCGAAATAGTGACGTAAGTAATTAGCTGTCCACGGTGGCTCAACACCAGCCACTTTGAGAGGAAAGGGGTTGGTCCGCCCGGCGGATCACCCGTGAACTGGGTATGGCCCGTACAACGGTGCGGCGGCATATCCGATTGTGGCCTGGGACAGATGCAAAATCAGCCATAGCGCCCTCCGGGTCGGCGACGGCTGACCCGGTGGTTCCGGCGCAAGATTGGCTTGTGCCAGCAGTCGGGCGTATCGCCTGCGGAAACAAGATCGTCCCGGAAAACCCGTAACCAGCATGCGACCTCAGGCCCCGCCGACACTGGCTTGACTTGCGGCCTGCCCCGCGGCTATAATTCGTTAGTTGACGAAGTGTGAAAGTGTTTCACACTGCCACAGGGCACTGGAGCCGCCATGAATATTCGCGAATTTATCCAATTAACCCAGGCCTTGGCCGATCCGGCGCGGGTGCGGACCCTCTTGGCGCTGCGCGATGGAGAATTATGCCTGTGCCAACTGATTGACCTGCTGGGCTTGGCACCCTCCACGGTGTCACGCCATTTGGATATTCTTTATCAGGCCAGACTGGTGGAGCGGCGTAAGCAGGGACGATGGATGTATTTTACACTGGCGGGTAAAGCCGCCGCCCTGCCGGTGCAGCAGGCTATTGCCTGGGCCAACGACGCTCTGGCTGCGGATCCGATGATAAAACAAGACGCCCGGCGTGTGAAAACACTCTGCCGGCAGGACCTTGTGGAGCTTTGTGCATGTTATCGCCCAAGTTGAAAATTCTGTTTTTGTGCACCGGCAATTCCTGCCGCAGCCAGATGGCCGAAGGCTGGGCCAAGGCGCTCCAGGGTGCGGTGTTCGAACCCTATTCCGCGGGCCTTGAAACGCATGGCCTGAACCCCTTTGCCGTCCAGGTGATGGCCGAAGCGGGTGTGGATATCAGCGGGCAGAAATCCAAGAATGTCCGCGACTTGATCGCCGTGCCCTTTGACGCAGTGATTACCGTCTGCGACCACGCCCATGAAACCTGCCCGGCCTGGCTGGGGAAAAAAGCCACGCTGCTCCACGCGGGCTTTGACGACCCGCCCAAGTTGGCCAAAACTGCCCAGACTCCTGAGGAAGCATTGAGCCATTACCGGCGGGTACGCGATGAGATCCGGGCATTTGTGGAAACGCTGCCGGAAGTCCTGAGAAATAACACTTGTGCGACGACGCGCCACAATTTTTGAAAGGAGTGTTTGATGTCCGTGTTACTGGAAGTATTTGATCCGGCGATGTGTTGTTCCACCGGCGTATGCGGGCCGGACGTGGATCCAAAGCTGGTGCATTTGGCCGCCGATTTGGACTATCTGAAAAGTCAGGGTGTGGATGTGCGCAGGCACAACCTGGCGCATGAGCCGGGCCAATTTGTCGGTCATGCCCTCATTAAAGATTTATTGGCCCGCCAGGGTATCGCCGCTTTGCCGGCCATATTGGTAGACGGCAACCTGATTAGTGCGGGGCGCTATCCTGACCGCACCGAGCTTGCCCTGGCCGCGGGAGTACCAGCGGATGCGTCAGCACCCGCCTCGGCGACCACATCTGCACCGTCGGGGGGTGGCTGCGGTTGCAGCGGGAAAGCGACACCGGTGGCCATTGGTGTGGCCTCGGCCAAACGGAGTTCATGTTGTGGCGGCGCGTAAGAAAAGCTGCCAAGGTGATGTTTTTGGGGGGATGGGATAAAGGAGTTTTTATGTCAGTCGTATCACGTCCAAGTTTAGAGCACATTTTTGCCGGCATGCGCAAAGCAATGGGCGGAGTTCCCTCGGCAGTGGAAAAACTTTCCCGGGTGGATCCGGAGATGGTTTATGAACACCTGCGGTCGCGCGCTTACGCCATGCCGGATCAATCGCCGGCCTTAGATGACGAAACCCGCACGCTTATTTACCTGGCTGCGGCCCTGGCGGGTTCCAGTTCCGCGTGTGTGCGAGCCATGGCCGACAAAGCAAAAACGCAGGGCATTGCGAGGGAAAAGGTCTTGGAAACCGTGCGTATCGTGCGGTTTGCCATGGCCACCAAGATGATCGGCGATGCGGAACCGGTGTTTGACGCCCTGGAAAAGGCCGGCCAGCAGCCTGTGAAATAAACTGGTGCCACGTGCGGCGGACCCGCCATGACGGCGGCGTTTTTGAAAGGTGCTTTATGAAAAGCTCACGGACCAGCGTCGATTGGATTACGCAGGCTACACGGTACATGTTTTTCACGGGCAAAGGCGGCGTGGGCAAAACGTCGCTGGCTTGTGCCACCGCCGTAGCCCTGGCGGACGCCGGCAAGCGGGTGTTGTTGGTCAGTACCGATCCGGCATCGAATATCCAGCACGTATTTGATACCACGATCGGCGAAGAGTATCCCACGGCAATTCCGAGTGTGCCGCGGTTGCTGGCATTGAACATTCGACCGGCAGCGGCCGCCGCCGCCTACCGGGAGCGAGCCATTGGCCCCATGCGCGGGATACTGCCGGAAGAAGCCATCAAAAGCATGACCGAAGAGCTTTCGGGTTCCTGCACCACGGAAATTGCCGCCTTTGACCAATTTACCACGCTGCTGACAGACCCCACGACAGCGGACGCTTTCGACCATATCATTTTTGACACCGCCCCGACCGGACACACGCTGCGGCTGTTAAGCCTGCCGGCGGCGTGGACGGTTTTTTTTGATGGTAACAAGCATGGGGCCTCATGTATGGGGCCGGTGTCGGCCTTGCAGTCTCAGCGTCAGCAATATGCCCAGGCGGTGGCGCGGCTGCACGACCCCGCCCACACCACGCTGGTGATGGTGAGTCGCCCCGAACCGCTGGCCCTGGCGGAAGCGGATCGCACCAGCCAGGATTTGCGTGAACTGGGGCTGACCAATCAGCGTCTGATTATCAACGGCGCATTTCGGGCTACGGATCGACGCGATACCCTGGCTTTGGCCATGGAAGAACGCGGGCAAAAGGCCCTGGCGGGGATGCCCGCCGGTTTGCGGGCGTTGCCGCACGATCAAATGCCGCTGCGGGCGTTTAATCTGATCGGCGCCGCCGCACTGCGGAAGATTCTTCAACCCATTGTGCAGGAAGCTGATGGGCACCTGCCGGTATTGCCCACACCCCGCTACCCACCTCTCAATGATCTGATCTCGCAAATTGAAGCCGCCGGCCATGGAGCCGTGCTGGTGTTAGGCAAGGGTGGCGTGGGCAAAACCACCATTGCGGCTGCCATGGCCCTGGCCTTGGCCGACCGCGGCCATGATGTGCACTTAACCACCACGGATCCCGCGGCCCATATCAGTCAGACCGTGCAAGGTTCCGGCGGCCATTTGTCGATCAGCCGCATTGATCCGGAAACGGAAACGGCGCATTATCGGCAACAGGTGATGGCCCTGCGCGGCCAAGACTTGGATGAACAGGGCAAGGCTTTGCTGGAAGAAGATTTGCGATCTCCATGCACAGAAGAGGTGGCGGTGTTTCATGCCTTTTCCCAGCGCCTGGATGAGGCGGCGGGCAAGTTTGTGATTATTGATACCGCGCCCACGGGCCATTCCCTGCTGCTGCTGGATGCCACCGGTTCCTACCATCGGGATGTGATGCGCAATATGACCGGCAAAGCCCAAATGCAGGTAAATACGGCGCTGATGAAATTGCAGGATCAAGCGTACACGCGCACGATTCTGGTAACGCTGCCTGAAACCACGCCCATTTTAGAAGCCGCCGAATTGCAGGCGGATTTGCAGCGGGCCGGCATTAAGCCGTTTGCATGGGTGGTGAATGCCAGTTTGCTGGCGGCTCAACCCAGCGATGGTTTGTTGGCGGCGCGGGCGGCGGCGGAGGCGGACAAGATTGCGCATGTGGCTCACCAGTACGCGGCGCAGGTGGCCTTGGTGCCGTGGCTGGCCCGCGAGCCGGTGGGACCGCGCGGCTTGCGCCAATTGATGGGCGTGGCCGAACCGGCTGAGGCGTTGCCGGCGGTGTAGACAAATCTAAAACAGGAGCGTACAGATGTCGCGGGTGTCCAAAAAACTTTCTGTTCTCGATCGGTTTCTGACGCTGTGGATTTGCGCCGCCATGGCGGTGGGCATTGGTGTGGGGTATTTATGGACGGGCTTGCCGCGGGTGATGGCCCATTTTGAATTCGGCACCACGAATATGCTTCTGGCGGCCGGCCTGATTTTGATGATGTATCC
>JAKAYZ010000181.1 GCA_021816165.1 Planctomycetota bacterium
CGAAATGGATATACACCGGAAAAATATTATTTATGTCCTTGCCAAAGTCCTCCTCCAATCTTAACGATTTTGATACATGAAATTGTTGATGTCTTAGCTATTTCCTAATTCGCATTGACTACACTTTTTTCAGGTTGGTCAGAGCAAGGCTTGAAGCGTCGGTGCCAAGCGCGTTGCACGCATTTAGTATTCGTGTACTCGCCTGGGTGGGCGTTTCATATGACTGAAAACAAGGCGGATTCCTGTTGAAAGGATTCGCCCTGCAAAAATCGGATTCAGAGGTGGTCGGTGGGCTGTAGCCGTCCCAGCTTTTAGCGACGGATTATTGCACCAGGTATCCACAAATTGGGAGGTATCCATGTCAGTCCAGGGAAGAACAGGCCAAAACGCAAGTCGCGTTCGCCAAGCGGTCATTTTTGCCGCCGGCCTCGCGACCGTCGGTTTGGTACCGCATGCGATGGCAACGTCGAATGCCACCACAACCTACACCACCACATCCGTCAACGTGGCGAATGTTGAAGGGACCGCCATTAACACGGATCAAAATCGTGTCACAGCGCAGGGATCGTCCAGCGGCTATTACGCCGATTACAGCACGATGGACTTCAGCACACAGGGGTTGGGAATTGCCCCCGGCACAGCACTTGGTTCCGTCAGTTCGCTTACAGTCAACCTCAGCGATCTGGACGAATACTTCGCCGCTGCGGGCCCGGTTAATTTTTACCTTTCTACCGTCAACACACCGGTACAATCTGCCGGCTCGGGCGGATCATCCGCCAGCTATGTGAGCGGTGCTGCCTACGGTGGCATTGGCACCACATTGGGCAAGGTATCAAATAATTCACTCTTCTATCTTGGCTCAGAAAATTACACCCCCGGCCAACTCGTCATCAACGGGACAAGCGGCCCCGGCGAGACATTCACCTACAACTTTACCAACATCCCGTCCGCACTCAACCAGTACATTGAAAGCCAGGTCAACAGTTTCGGCAATCTGCGGCTTGTGGTTTCGCCCGGGTCACCCGGCGTATCGGCCGATTATGTGGGGCCCAACAGTGCCTCGACCAACACCACACCACCTCTCACCGCCCCATCGCTTTCAATTACGGGCACAACCGTCAATCTCCCTCCATCCGACGCCACACTCTCACTGCCCGGGTTAAGTACTGATCCGACCACGGGTTATCTGGTGGCTCCTGAATTTCAGCGCGTGGTGCAGGGTGCGAATGTAAGTGAAAATATCACGCTGCAAAACACCTCCGCCAGTGGCAATTCTGCTCTTTATACGGTGATTGGACAATCGGCCACCTCAACCACCAACCTCGCAGGAAGCACCGGTTTGGCCATTCAGCCCGTTGCGGCCACCGGTGCCGTTGGCACCGATCCGCTTGCGGCCGGTGCCACAACGCAGATTAGTGTGGGGCTTAACACCGCCAACGCAACACTCGGGCCATCGAATACCATCACCGGCCCAACCGCTGGCGTTGTCACCATTACCAATCAGTCAAATGGCTCGCAAAGTCCGCTCAACGTGCTGGTTGAAGCCAGCGATGTGGTAAAAAATCGGTCTATCAGTAATGTTGGCGGCAGCAATGGCGTCAATTTCGGCAATATCCTCATTTTGCCCAACGGTCAGACCAATTCAGTTACGCAGTCTGTGCAACTTACCACCACCAATTCTGCCTATTCCAGCACGAATCCAAGCGTCGATGGCAGCCAATATTTCACGACGGTTGAACTCAACGGGGCTACCACCATCAGTGCCCCAACCAACGGCCAGGGAAATCTGTTTGCCGCCCCAACCGGCGATAACAGTTATCTCACCATGGCGGCGGATCCCAATAACGCCAATACCACTTTCAACGGCACGCAGACCGAAACCCGACAAGTCACCTACAGTGTTCCGGGTAACGAAGCGTTCGGAGGCAGTTATGAAACCGCCGGCAACAATGGCAGCAACTACTACATCGGCGGGGCTAATTTCAATCTCACGCAGCTTGATAATGCCGTCGGTGCAACCCAGAATCCAACCGGTTCCATTTATGTCGATGCGAACGTCTATCAGTCGGCGCAGTTGACCGATGCGCAGGCCAATATCGTTACCGGCACCGTCTCAACCGCCCAATTAGCGGACGCGACCCCAACCGCTAACTACGCAGTGGGCTCCACCAGTATCGGCCTGCGCGATAATGCCATCATCACCCACTCTGCACCATCGCTGGTGGCCGGCCAGACCGCCTACAGCAGCGACTGGACGCTGGATAGCGGCTTTGTATCAGCGGTATCGTCCGCTAACGCAGCCGTGGCGGTTAATGAAGGTGCACCCATCAACGCCGCTGAATTTAACTACGGCAGCCTTAGTAATTTGCTCAACGGCCACTATGAGGCCACAATTGGGGGCATCACGGCTGAAAACGCACCGACGGACGCCAAAGGCAATCCGATTCAAGGTGCCTCAGCCAATGATCTGGGCACCCATGCCTATGCCGTTACCGCTTCCGTCAACGGCTTTATCGGCGTGGCGGGAACGGCCAACACGGCCGAAGTGATTGCCGGGCAGCGGTACGCCGGCTTCAACATCAGTCGCTCCGCAACCGACCCCGGCAGCCGCAGCACGCAGGTGCAGTTCATTGGCGGCACCGCTTCAGCCAATACAACGCTTGCGGTTCAATTCTCAAATGCCCCCACTGGCAATGCATCGGTCGTCAGCGATGTGGTAAATGTCAGCGGTACCGGCACCGATCGCTATGTGCTGCAGCTAAGCTACAACCCCGCATCGATCAGCAACGGTACCCTGAGCCCGGTGCTGGCGTGGAAGATGGCTAATGGCCAGTACGAGGCGGCGTATCTCAATGTTCCCAATCCATCAAGTTACGCCGGTGAAAATAGCGAGGCCTACAACCCCAAGTATGACTCGGGTCTGGGCACCTACGGTATCGACACCACCAACCACACCGTCTGGGCGGTACTGAATTATTCCGGCATCTCGGCGACAGACCCGACCGGCCAGTTTGCCGTGGTGCAACGCACCCCCGGCGATGCCTTGGGAACGGGAACGGTCAACAATAACGACGTGCTTACCGTGCTGCATAACCTGAACCGGAGCTTTTCAGGCTATGCCGACACTTGGTCGGTTGGCGACTTTACCAACAGCGGGGCCGTTACCAACGCCGATCTCCTGGATACCTTACACAACCTGAATACCGGCGGTGGCTTGGCATCATCCAACTTCGCCGTTGCACCCACTCCGGAACCCGCCTCATTGGCGTTGTTCGGTCTCGGTGCATCCCTGCTGCTGCTACGCCGCCGTGGGCGGAAAAGCATGCCAAAGTAATTTTGTTTCTGCGGGTACGGCAGGCGTGTGTGTTTCCGCCTGCTGATACACCGCCGGTTTAGCGCATTTTTTTAGGAGAATTTCAATATGCGTTCAAAAATATTATCAACTCTTTGTGTCGCAGCCGTAATGGCCACAGTCGGCGTGGCAAACGCCGATTCCATCACCAACATCGTCTATACGTCGGCGCAGAACACCAGCGATGGCGGCATAACCTTGACCATCGACAATCAGGGTACGCCGAATGACGGAAACGGCCATACGCTTCCCGGTTACACCGCCTACGAATTGACTATCAGCACCAACAATGTGGCCGGTGGCTGGGTGAATGGTGTCATCGATTTTGGTGGCGAGCAATTTGACCCTCGCTCTGGCTTTTCCGGCCCGCTGGTGGTTCAAAGCGTGTCGAAGACCGCTAAAGGCGTCACCACCACCACACCGATTCTTTACGATACGGCCACCAACGCCCAACCCAATGCGGGAACTTATTTCAGTGCGTTGGGATCGCACTTTCTTGATAACCAGCCGGCCAATGTTGCCGCCGGGCCTGATGCCTTCGGTACCATTACTGGCACACTGAGTTCCACACCCAGCGACAGCGGTTATTCGCTTGGCACAACGAACACGATGGTGGGCGCGACTGGCTACTATCTTGCAAACCAGATCGCCGTTCAGCCGTGGGCTTACTTGGTAATTCCCAATGGCCAAACGGTGAGCTTTAATGCCCAAGATGTGATCGAAAATGCGGCCGGAACGCAGGACACAATCAACTTCAGCGGCACCATCCCCTCCGCAGCGACTCCTGAACCCGCATCATTGGCACTTATGGGTATTGGCGCTGTGGCCATGTTGACGCTCAAACGCCCGAAGAAAAAATTGGTCTAATCGACCCTTGGCTTAACACGCCCCAATTTCCTGAAAGCCAAGCTCCGCACCGCAAACTGCCACTCTCGCAGTTTGCGGTTTTTTTTATTCCAGCGTTGCCGCTATTCCCAAAGAATGCCGGTCGCCCTTCCATTGGCATACGCAGCGAATTAACTTGTTGCGCGCAACCCGCGCCCGGCAGTACTGCCGGTACACCAATCTCAATATCTCCGTGGCCGGGTTAAAATATCGTACAATATCTGTAGCAGTGGATCGGAAGCGACAGGAGGTTGCGTGCTGGGGATCACGGCTTTTCATCCAGATTTAACTCTTCTTATCGCCGCCGCCTTGGCGATTCCGGTCGGCATCGTCCTATGGCTGAATTCAGTCAGAGAAGCGCCGATTCTTATCACCTTTTTTCTGTCGGCAGCGGGCTTTTTTCTGCCTTGGCTCCTGCCTTTCCATCATCTCAACTTCTTGACGCACGCTTCCATCGGGCTTGGCGGCGTGGTGCTTGGCATCATTCTGGGGACCATTTGCTTTCGGCTGTCGCAAGCTGTGCTGTTGGCCTGTCTGGTCGGCGGGATCCTCGGTGGAGGCATGATGTATCACGATGGAGCATTTGCCAAACGCTCCGCCCCCGTTCGCTCTCCGCATGAAGTGGCGACCCGCCCGGCGGCACATCTGCACAAAAGGCCTGATACACTTAAAGCCGCGGTCGGCCGCAAGCACCCCGACACAACCCGCCATTCTGCATCCGCATCGCATCCGACCATTCCCCAAACTGTGCGAAGGGTGCTGGGGCATGTATACCTCCAGACACGTTTGGCATTTGGACGACTCTCGCACGCACAGACCAGCGCCGTCTGGGCGCTTGTGGTTGCATCTGCACTCCTCACGCTCCTGCTGGCGCTAATTTATCCGCAGTTGGCGTCGCTGGCCGGCGGCGTATGGGCCGGGTCGCTGCTCATGATGGCCGGGGCAGTTGTTGGATTGGAATACTGGCACCCCGAGTGGGTAAGCCGGGCCTTTGCAACGGTTTGGCCGCAGGCGACTTTTTTACTGCTGCTCGTTTTGGGAACTGCCGCGCAAAGTCGTCATCTATTCAAACTCAGGGCTGCCAAAAAAAACGCTAAAGCAGATGGAGGCAAGAAAGCCAAGAGCACAGGTGAAAAGAAATGATTCGGCTGGTCGCGGCATTAACGGTTGGCGGTGGGGGGGTCCCTGCATCACCGGCGACTGCCCGCGGCTGGAGTGGTAGCATTCCTCCCTTGTTAAACCACATTACCCTATCCGTCGGATTGTTATTGCTCATCGTCGGGCTGGTGATATTGGTTGCCGCCCGCCGACATCACAAAGTTATTGTTGTACTTCTCTCCGCGGCTGTCGGCTGGTACGGGGCTTTGGCGTTTGTTCATTCATCGCCGACGACGGCGATTATCTATGCTGCTGTCGGCACTCTGGCGGGCCTGCTCCTGCTGGGCATTATGCGTCTGATCGTGGTGCTTTCGTCGGCGACGGTCGGTGCCCTTTTCGGTACAGCCCTCTGGACCACCCTGCAGCGTCCACCCGATTTCTGGTGGATGGCCGCCGCCGCCGGTTCTATTCTTCTTGGACTCATAGCGTCACTGCTGTATGACCGGGCGGTCATTCTGGCCTGCACCATGCTGGGGGCGTGTGGGGCCATCATCGGCGCCGCCGTCGTGCTTCTGCAT
>JAKAYZ010000182.1 GCA_021816165.1 Planctomycetota bacterium
GCAAACTGGCCGACCTTTCGGCTTGGCCATATAACACATGAGCGGAGGTTTTTTGGGCGTCGGATCAGCCCTGTTCGGTCCTTCGGGATGTGTCCTGCCGTACGCACGCGAAGACTGCCGCAAAGGGGGTGATGGGGCTTGCGGCGGCGGCTGGCGATGAGTTCCGCCGCGAAGGGGGGCGGCAGCCAGGTGCCTGCCTGCCAATGATTGCGTTTTTAATTTGGCACCGCCATCCTATTATCAGGTTGCGGTTGGACCGAGCTAATAATTCAGGCTGCGGGCCGATTGGCGTGCCACGGAAGTGCAGTCTCACAAGAGGTAAAGGTGCTTAAACCATCAGATATTTCTCGCGCCGTCCTGTCGGCCCAGCTTCATTTTCAGCAGAGGCTTGGTCGATGGGGCATCAGCGGCAAGCGCATTATCATCGGCATGTCCTTTCTGGTAGGCGTACTCGGTGGTACGGCGGCATGGCTTTTTGAACGTTGCCTCGTGTTTATGCACAGCGTTTACTTTGATCGTTTCGTCAATACGCTGCATGTGACCACTCGTTGGCCGGCCGTGCTGCTTCTTCCGCTGATACCGGCGGCGGGCGGATTGGCGCTGGTGGGATGGCGTTGGTTTTTTGGCCGGAATCGCAAATCCGTTGTGCACGGGCTCTCTGGGGTGCTCTACAGTTTGAACAAAGATTCTGGCCGCCTTCCAGCCACGCTCGGTGCCGAAACGTTGGTGGCCAGCAGTATCACGATCGCCTCGGGCGGATCCGCCGGACCTGAAGCCCCCATCGCCGTCATCGGTGCGTCGGTGGCATCTCTGCTGGGGCGGATCATGGGGGTATCGAAGCGTTACAACTATGTATTGATTGGCTGCGGCGCTGCGGCGGGTATCTCGGCGGTGTTTGCCGCACCACTATCGGGTGTGGTGTTTGCCACGGAGGTGGTGCTGCAGGATTTTTCAGCCGCCACCCTGACACCCATTGTGATTGCCTCGGTAATATCGACGCTGACCTACGTGGGGCTGTCAGGTGGCGGGCGCGTGCGCGGGCTGTTTCAAATGCCCAGTGGGGCCCAAACCTTCAACTTTACCTTTCATGTATTGCCGTGGTTTTTGCTTCTTGGAGTGGTATGCGGGCTTATGGCGGTGGCACTGACGCGACTGCTGACATGGGCGGAACAGCTTAACCACAAATTACGGGCTTTTATTCCCCATGCGATTCAGCCCGCTATTGGAGGACTTTTTTGCGGGCTATGCGGGTTGGTGATTATTGGCCTGTTTCATGGCGATCCATTTTTGCACTCACGATTTTCCGCCGGTTATATCCCCATTTTCGGCGATGGATACCCGACCATTCACCGCGTGATTGATCCGGCGTGGTACAACGGAACAAAAATATTCATGGGCCATACCGAACTGATCACCCTGGAATTTCTCATCGCGATATGCCTGCTGAAATTGCTGGCCACCTGTTTCACCCTGGGTAGCGGAGGCTCAGGCGGTGTTTTTGCACCATCCCTTTTTCTGGGGGCCACCCTGGGGGGGGCCTTCGGTGTGGTCCTGCAGCACTTTATGCCCGATGTCCAACCGAGCACCTTCGCACTCGTGGGGATGGGCGCAACTTTAGCCGGAGCGATACAGGCTCCACTGACGGGCATATTTCTGCTTTTTGAATTGACACGCAATTACAACGTGATGCCGCCGATTATGCTGGCGGCAGTTACATCCACCGTAATACAACAATTAATTATTGGCGAGAGCATCTATACGCTGCCGCTCAAGAAGATGGGGGTGCGACTGGGTTCGGCGGTGGGCATCAGCGCTCTGCGGCGCGTAACAATCGATCAGCTATCGCTGGAAAAACCGCAGTTTGTCAGCACCGATGAAACACTTTCGCAGGTACTTTCACGGAGTGTTGAACACGGCGTGCGCGATTTTGTGGTTATCGACACAAGCCGGCGTTACGTCGGGTTGCTGACGCTGGATAATTTGAAGGATGTGATGCTGGCACCCGAAGCGGCACCGTTGCTGCTGGTGGGTGAACTGGTGCAGGCGGATATTCCGCCGCTTTCACCCATGGCCACACTCGAGGACGCCCTCGAGGCGTTTTCACACTGTGACGCACCTATTCTGCCGGTATCCGGCCCGCCGCCAACGCCTGAATCACCCCCCATTGTGGGGGTGCTTTCACGCACGGAATTAATGCGGCGATCGGGGCTGGAACTCAGCGGCGGATAACGCCGAAAGCTGAATCCCCTTGGGATGTCTGGTTGCAAAAACTGCAAGTCCCCCCCCCCATCCGACGGGTAAGTAATTCCTGCTGCACCGGGCAGGCACCCATCGGCGTAAAAAGGCAGCGGACATGGTTACGACCACAACGGGCGTGGCCACCTCAATGGGAGGGAAATGGCTCGAGGCCGACCATTCCATCGTCGGCTGGCAGCATATCGCGTCTGAAAAGTGACTTCCACGTAAAGCCATAAAGCATAATGACTGCAAAACAAATCAGCGGCAGGATAAAGCCAATCCGCATGGAGAAATCATCCGCGATCAGGCCCATAAAAAAGGGTGCCAGTGCGCCACCGACAATCGACATGACAATAAACCCGGAGGCAACCTTGGTATTCTTACCAAGACCTTTTATGCCCAACGCAAAAATGGTGGGGTACATGATCGACATAAAGAAATAACTGAGCATAAGGGCAATAACGCCAATCCAGCCGAGGTTAATGACGCTGCCGCCAATTTTCAATCCGTTGCACACCACCACAACCATTAAAACCGTATTGATTAATCCATATACTGCCAGCATGATGTGAGGCCTTACCGTCCGCAATATCATGCTGCCGGAGAGACGTCCGAGTGTGAAGCACAGGAAGGCGGTGGTAAGCAGTGTGGTGGCCCCATATTGCGTAACGTAGTAGGCACCGTGCGATTGGAATTCTACAGCCGACGGTAAATGAGCTGCCAGCCAGCCTGGTATCGCCGGCGAATAGCCGCGATCTTTGACATAGTTAATAAAGAAGCTGAATACGCCGGTTTGCCCCGCGACATAAAAAAACTGGGCGACCACGGCAAACACGAAGTGCCATTCCTCATTAAGCGGACGGGCATGTTCGGTTGGGCGTGTCGCGGGCTGGGCTTCCTGCGGGGCCTGAATATCGGGGGCGGGCCAGACGATAAAGGCCGCCAGCAGCACTGCCACGACACCACCCAGAGCCAAGTACGGCAGAAAAAGCGAATGATTGCTGGTGTTGGCCACCTTCGTCTTCGACATGACAAATTCGCCGATGATAATCGGCCCGACCGCCCACCCCACGGCATTGCAGGTTTGAGCCAAATTGATGCGCGATACGGCGCCATCCAGCGTACCAAGCAGGGTGGTGTACGGATTGGCGACGGTCTCCAGACAGGTCATGCCGGCACCGACCACAAACAGGGCGGTCAAAAATGCCGCAAAAACAATATCCTGCGACGCTTTAAGTTGCACGGCGGGCACAAACATCAGGCATCCGATGACGGCCAAACCCAAGCCGGTCAGAATACCGCCCCTGTAACCAATCTTGCGAGCCAACCAACCGGCTGGCAGAGCGATGAGAAAATAGGCACCGTACCAAGCCCCCTGAACAAAACCGGACATGGCTTTGGATAGGTGGAGTGAATCCTGAAAGTGCTTATTGAGCACATCAATCATGCCGCTGAAAGCGCCCCACAAAAGAAATAGACTGCACACCAATACGAAGGTGTTGAGGCGCAATTCTCCATCGGGCGTACGGAACATTTCAACAAAACGTCGCATATACACCTCATACGTCAACTGATATAGATTTCTTAAACCACCCGCCGGATTTTAACCGGCCCGCGACCTCAAATGCAAACCGATCATTGCGCCATTTACGACGGTGCTATGGAGGCAATAAGAGCCTGTTGGAAAAGTCCGATGCGGGTGGATTGGGGTGGAAAATGGATGGATGCAAGGACGCATATCCGAAGCATATTCCGGAATATGTTGAGGATTGAGGACGCCGCAGGCGGCCGCTTGCCGCCCCAAGGCGCTCCCGGCGGAGTTTCCAAAAAGGCTCTAAGCCCCATTGTAAAGTGGGTGGGCCTACAGCGCATGTGCCCCGCTTATTGCCCCATTTGTTGAATTAGTTGCGCATATCTTCAGCGTTTTGCGCCAAGGGGCGACGGCGCGAGTCGATGCGGAATTGCCATGTGATCCACGCCGCCAATAGTGTCAGCATGCCAAGCAGCCCGAAGAACAGCGGTTTGGAAATAACATTTTCCAGCAATGGCAGGCAAAAAGTGCTCACCACTGCCCCAAAACGAGAAACACTGGTGGCAAAGCCATGCCCGGTTGCCCGCACCGACGTGGGGTACACCTCGGCGGGGATCATGTATGTGGTGTTACCCGGTCCAAATGAATTGCATGCCGTTGAGAACAGCAGCGATCCGAAGGCAATGGCGACCATGGTTGGCGTAAATTTACCGCCGTTGGCGGCGGCGGCCGCGGCAATGCCACCGATGACAATCAGGCACAGTCCGCTGCCGCAAAAGCCGATGATTTGGGGCGTAATGCGTCCGATACGGTCCACCAGCAGCGCCAGAGGAACAAAGCCGATGAGAAATGAAAAGCTTAGAATCGTGGAACCCAAAATTCGCTGCCAGACACCCACAAAGCCAAGATGCCCGAGGATGGTGGGTTGATAGATGGTCAGATAATAGCCGACGAGATCCATGATAAACCACGGCACGCACGAAAGCAGCGTAGCGCGAATCAGAGATGGTGAAAACAGCACCGTCCACGGAGGCGCGGGCGGAGTGGTTCGGTCTCGCTCGTGGGCCACCATTTGATCGAGCGCAGCGCTGGAGATGGTTGGGTTGAGGCGACGAATGACGCCCGCGGCGGCCTCGGCGTTGCCCCTTCGCAAATACCAGCGTGGAGACTCCGGCAGATCGCGGCGCAACCAGATGACAAAAATGGCGGGTAAAGCCCCCAATCCCAGCATCAAGCGCCAGTTCCAAGGGCCGACATCCCATAGCGCCAGGCCGGTAAAGCCAGCCGTGATCGCCCCGATAGACCAGAGTCCGAACATGAGGGTAATGGCGGCACCGCGACTTTTTTTGGGAGCAAATTCCGCCAGATATGTGGCTGAGAGTGGATAGTCGGCCCCCACGCCAACACCCAGCAGGAGGCGGAAGACGATGAGAGCGGTCATGTTCCACGCCATGGAACACATGACGGCGGCGGCAAAAAATGTCATTAAATCAATCACATAAATCGCCTTGCGGCCGAAGCGATCCGCAATACGGCCGGCGGACATGGCACCCAGGAACGCCCCCGCCAGAGCGGCTGAACCCAGCATGCTGTTTTGCACGGCGGAAGGATGCCACTGATGACGGATAAAGATCATCGCGACGCCGATGATCACGAGGTCATAGCCGTCGAGGAAAACCCCCAGGCCCGCGGCCAATACCAGCCGCTTGTGAAGGCGCGTGAGGGGAGCGGAATCGAGCTCAGCCAGCAGACTGTTTAATTCCGGCGAACTGACTGATGCTTCACTCACCCGGTACCTTTCCGTTACTGCCCGTCAGACGCGATGATCTGATATACGCTTTTATGCTCGCGTACCGCCAGTGCATGGATGTATTCCATCAGATGCAGATAGGATGCACGCCCCTTGGAGGCGATCCATTCCTGCTTGAGTTGCTCCGGCCCCGGTACCTTCAGCAGCGATGTAGGGCCGAAGGCGGAAAGTTTTCCGGTCGGCAATGGGTGGGCTTTGAGCCAGCTCGGCGAGAGCCAGTGTCCCGTCCGACCGGCTTTGAGCCTTGCCACCAACCCGGGAGACACCCGCCCCGGATTAAT
>JAKAYZ010000183.1 GCA_021816165.1 Planctomycetota bacterium
AAGACATCCATCGACAGGTAACGGCACAAACCCGGGACCTGCTGGCGCAACTCCGCCGAGTGGCGCATCAGGCCCGGTTACTGGACATTTCACCGCAGGAGTTGCATGAGATGCTCAGTGAGTCCATGAGCACCGAGATGAAATACGATCAAGCAAGGAGCACACTATGACCAACGTCATCAGCATTAAGAATTTGACCAAAACCTTTGGCCTGAAAGACGCTCTGCGCGGCGTGGATATGGAAATTCCGGTCGGAGCCACTGTGGGGCTTCTGGGGGCGAACGGTGCGGGAAAAACCACTCTCATTAAATGTGCCCTGGGATTGCTGCGTCCCACATCAGGCGAATGTCAACTTCTGGGTGAATCCGCATGGTCACTTTCCGCCGGAGCAAAGGCCCGTCTGGGGTATGTCCCGCAGGTTATTCAATTATATCCATGGATGCGTGTAGCGGAGCTGATCCAATATACCGCATCTTTTTACCCCACATGGAACCCGGAGTTGGCCGATCGGCTCATTACGGAATGGGAGTTGCCGTTAAACGATCGCGTGCGCACGCTTTCGGTCGGCCAGAAGCAGCGGTTGGCCATTGTTACGGCGGTGGCGTATCAGCCTGATCTACTGATACTTGATGAACCCGCGGCCAGCCTGGACCCGCAAGCCCGCCGGCAATTTCTGCAACTGCTGGTGGAACTAACCGAACCGGCACAGCGCAGCGTGTTATTTTCCACGCATATTACATCCGATCTGGAGCGCGTGGCGGATTATGTTGCGGTCATGAAGGAGGGCAAAATAGCATGGTTCGGCTCGCTGGAAGCACTGAAGGAACGCACGCACAGCAGCCTCGAAGACGCATTTCTGGAAATTCAGCAGGGGGAAAGCCATGGGTAATCGGTACAAAGAAGTATTTTTGACCTATTTGCGGCGGCCATTTTCGTCGTGGCAAACGGGTGCGACGATGGTAGCCGGGGTCCTCTTGATCGGCCTCTCGTGCGTTCCCGGTCGCAGCTCCATTTCCCCGTGGATGCTCGGAAGTTTTTTTCTTGTTCCGTCGCTGTGGGTCCAGTTCATCGAACAGATGGCCGGCTGGCAACGTGTGGTTACCCCTAACTATGCCGTGCCGCACGTCTCAGCGTTCACGATCCTCAGCGCGGCTTTTGTTTTCGCGATTCCTTTGCCTGTGGCCATGGCGCATCACCAGTCTTACCTCGCGGCAATATCGATTGTAACGCTCTTCTTCGGCACCATCGGTATTAGCCTTGCGTTGGCGAGCATTATTTTATTAGCTGTATTTCCATTGGGGGTCCTTCTCATTTTCTCGGGTTCCTCCGGCACCAGGATGATGATGGCCAGCGCCCTCTCCGGCGGGGACCACAACCTGACATGGTTCCTCCTCGGAACCGGAGCCACCCTTTCAATCGCCGCCCTTTTTCGGATCGCATGTTTGAAACCTGAGGGGTTGGGGCGCTCAGCACCGATTGAATCATTCCTGTTTGGCTGGTGGCTCCGCCGAGGCCGAAGCAAAGCCCCTGTCCCTACCGGACCGCTTCCCCGAATCGCAGCAACCATGCGAGGCCGGGCGCGATGGCGCAGGTCCGGCTTCTTTCGAAGCCGTTCGCTCCTGCCAATGCTGGCCTTCATTTTGGTTCCCATCTGGCTTCTCTGCTCCGTGCAGCACCCGCACACAATTCAGGTTATCGTCGGGGCGCAATTCCTGTTGCCGTGCCTGGCTGTATTGCCCGCGATCATCAGAGGAGGAGGAACAACCGCCGTGCGTTTCCAAATGCTGGAAACGGAATCGCTGCGCCCGGCAGCGCGAAGTAACTTTATCAAGGGATTCGCACTGAGCTTTTTCGTTGCCACTTTCAAGGCATTCGCGATTTCGTCAGCGGTATTCCTGGTTGCGATTTACTTGGCGGGCGGTGGCCTGGCAGGGACGCTGCTGTTGGTCCCGTTCGTCTTTTCGATCATGCTGGCGCAGCCGCTCGTTTTTGCGTTGGTCTGGTTCCTTACGTCATGTCGGCGTGCTCCCCTGCTGATGGTTGCCGCCGGCGCTCCATTAATCGGGATTGGCCCGGTGTTGTTCCCAGACGCTAATTACCAAGGCTTCCTGATTGGTGGCGTCGTTTGCATGCTCATCGGCCTGATTCTGATTCCGTTGGTTTATCGCCGGTGGATGAATCTGGAACTGGGGTAAATGTTCGCCGGGCGGTAGAATAGGGTGCCAAATGGGTAATCGGTATAAAGAAGTATTTTTGACCTATTTGCGGCGGGCATTTTCGTCATGGCGGGCGATGGTCTGGGCAGCATTGTTCATCTGGAGCATATTTTCCGACGGCGGGGGAAGGCCAGGCCACATTGGTCCTGGCTCCGTTTTCAGCGGTGTCGCCTACGGCGGATCGCTGCTCTGGTTTCACCTCCGCAGCCAGCTCGTTGGGCCAAATCGCGGGCTAACTCCGGGATACCTTCGGCCAACAATCACCGTGTTCATTGCAATGGGGCTGCTGGTGATGGCGTTCCCAACTGTCATCCTGGCAATGCGACATGGCTTCTGTGACGGAGTGTTTTTTGCCCTCGCAGTTTTCGAATTTGGCCTGATCGGTTGTGCGCTCGCCGCCGAAAATTGGTTGGTTACAGCTGCTTGCTTGCTCGTGATCCTGTTCCTCAGCAGACATTTCGGCCACTACATCGACCTTCCCCGCGATGGAGTGGGATATTTCGCCATTGGGCAAGCGGTTTTTGGACTGGCGGCGATTTCCTGGTCGCTTTTCAGGATGGCTGCCGGCCCGATAAGGGACGGTGAATTTGCAACTTCGTTCGGTGGTTCGGCCAATCTGGAGGCTACCGCCCGATCCACCGGCCGCTTTCTCGGAAGCCTACTCGGACCATCGCGAAGCGTTGGGCCGGTGGGTACACCAATCCCAGCGGCCAAAATATATTACGGCCATCCGATGGCCCTCGGAGGGGCAACGCGGGACCACCTGCGGCGCTGGCGACACATGAGAGTGCTGGAGATCAACTTGGTGCCCGCGATTTTTCTCCTATGCTTTGCGGTATCACTGATTGTGGGAAAGCTTGCCAACTCGGCGTCCGAAGTCACTGCGGATTTCAGCGCGGTCGTACCGTTTGCCGCATTCTGGCCAGCGGCGGTTGTTTCCGGGCGGTGGCGACAGGCGTGGCCATGCGTCAGGGCCGACTCGCTTCGCCCAGAAAACCGAGCGAACTTCGCGCTTGGAGTGTTTCTCGCTATCGGTGAGCAGGTTCTTCTGGCTTGGCTGGCTTTTGCTGTTGCCGCGCTGGCGGCGTACGCCGTGGCCGGCCTTGGCCTTAGTGGGGTGGGACGCCTGGCCTCGGAACTGCTGGCGACCCTGATGATCCAGCCGCTCGTTTATGCCCTGCTATGCTGGCAACTCCCCTTCGGCACCTCCGCGTGGATGTTCTCCATCATCCTCCTGACCTTTGCGGTATTGGGACTCGGGGCCACGACGGAGTTTTGGGGTGCGTGGCTGACCGTCGGCGTGGCCGCCGTTTGCATGCTCATCGGCCTGATTTTACTCCCCTTCGTTTACCGCCGATGGATGGATTTGGAGATGGGGTGACATAAACTTTCGCCGGGCGAAGAGTATTGGAAAAGATACTCAATGAACAATCGAAACAAAGAAGTCTTGATAGCCTACCTACCCGGGGGCGTTCGCCTGTAGAGCGAAACGTTACTGATTACCGGCAATCAGTAACCTACGGTAGCGCCGCAGGTCCTTTTTGGGGCACCGCATCGCAATGCGGTGGTTGGCTTGCCCGCGCCACACATGCCCGCCAAATCTATCACGCACTCCATGCCGCCTTCACCATGCGTCGGCCGGAAGATGCCACCGGTTTCACGTCGCTTTCACAAATTGGGCCAGAGGGACGACATCCACATGATCCGCCAGAGCATATTGCCGCATACCGGGATACACCACATGGATCTCATCCAATTTCAAATCAGCCAAAGCGATGCGCATGGAGGGCGTAAGCGTTGGGGCGTCCATGCGTTTGCACTCCACACCGATGCGCTTCCCGCCTTTGAATAAAAGCAAATCCAATTCCGCTCCATTGTGCGTGGCCCAGAAATACGCCTCCCCGGCCTGAAAACATTTGATAATCTCCTCGACCGCGTACCCCTCCCATGATGCTCCCACTTTGGGGTGAGACTCCAAATCCCGCTGGCTGCTGATATTGAGCAATGCATGCAGCAATCCGGTATCGCGCACATAAACCTTCGGTGCCTTTACCTGCCTTTTGCCCAGATTCTCAAACCATGGCCGCACCTGCCGCACCATAAATACGTCGGTCATCAGGTCCAAATAGCGCCGCACCGTGGTCTCATTTATCGCCAACGCCCGACCAATTTCCGCGGAATTCCAAACCTGTCCATGATAATGCGCCACCATCATCCAAAACCGTCGCAGGGCCGCCGCAGGAATACCCACCCCCAACTGCGGCATATCGCGCTCCAGAAAAGTCTGTAGAAATTGCGTTCGCCACGCCAACGAATCCGGATTGCCGCGCGCCGTAAAAGAAAGCGGAAAGCCGCCCCGCAACCAATGCTTCGCCATTGCCTCGGCACCTACATCAGAAAGCCTGAAACCCTCCATGGCAATGATCTCCAGCCGCCCCGCCAGCGTCTCCGAAGATTGTCGCAGCAGGTCCGGTGACGCGCTGCCGAGAATCAGAAACCGCGCGGGCAGTGGCCGACGATCCGCCAGTACCCGCAGCAGTGGGAAAATCTCCGGTCGGCGCTGCACCTCGTCAATCACCACCAGGCCCTTCAGTGGCCGCAGCGCCATATCGGGTTCTGTCAACCGCGCCACGCTCCGCGGATCCTCCAGATCAAAATAATTCAGTGAATCTGCCGCTACAAACTCTCTGGCCAGTGTGGTCTTGCCGCATTGCCTTGGCCCCAGCAATGCCACCACGCGGCTGCGTTTAAGTGCCGTGCGAATCAGTGCGATATCCGTTTTTCGCTCAATCATGGTGCCACAGCATATACCACGAAAATCCGGCTGTCAATACCGGATTTTCATGGTACGTTATTTGTCTGCCGCCCCGATGCGTTTCAGGAATTCCGCTTCATCTATGACTTCCACGCCCAACTTCCGGGCTTTTTCGAGCTTGCTGCCCGCATCTTCGCCCGCCACCACCAGTGTGGTGTTTTTGCTGACACTTTCACCGGCTTTTCCGCCCAGGGATTCAATCAGCGCCTTGATTTCGTGCCGGGCATAGCGCTGTAATTTACCTGTGACCACCACCGTTTTTCCCGCCAGTGGACCGCCGGTTTGCCGGATACGGGCCGGCGTGGTCTTTACACCCAGAAGTTCCAATTCCCGCAATAACTCCATTCCGCCTTGTTCATGCAGAAAGCGGTGCATGGATTTCGCAACCACTTCTCCCACGCCTTCCACATTTTGAAAATCAGCAACGGAAGCCTCAGCCAGGGCCTGCACGGAGGAAAAATGCTCCGCAATATCCTCCGCCGTTCGCACCCCCACATGCAAAATGCCCAGCCCGCCGAGCAGACGTTCCAGTCCGCGGCTTTTGCTTTCCGCAATTGCGGCTATTAAATTGGCGGCAGATTTTTCACCCATGCGTTCCAGGCTCGCCACATCTTCCAGTTTAAGCCGATATAAATCCGGAATCGTGGCCACCAGGCCTCTGGCCATAAGTTGCTGCACCACCGCCGGGCCGAGATTTTCAATATCCATCTGATCGCGGGCACCAAAAAACAAAATGCGCTCTTCCCGCTGCGCGGGGCAGGCAAGATTACCGCAGCGGACAAAGCCGCCATCGCGCGTGACCGGGGCTTTGCAGGACGGG
>JAKAYZ010000184.1 GCA_021816165.1 Planctomycetota bacterium
CGTTGATCCTGACCTCTCAGCCCTGAGCATCGCGGTGGGCGGAGGCCGGGTCAGCCACAACGTCGCCGAGCAGATGAAGGATATCAAGATGGCATGCGGTGGGCTGGTGGAGCAGATCAACGACGGGCCGCAAACGGCGCCGTCAAAACGGCTTATCAACATCCTGCCTGGATATGACAAAGTCGCCTGGGGCGTGACTGCGGCGGCGGATGTGCCGCTTGAAGCGCTCCGTGCTGGGTGCCCGTGGCTGAACTTATGGCTGGAAGAGCTTGAAGGCCTTGCAGGGGCTAGAACATGAAAGGATCAACCAACCCAAGAGCGGTGCTGGCTGGGTCGAAGCCGGACTTCCATCGCCGGGCGGTACTTTGGCGATGGGTGCCCTCGGAGCGGGGAGCAGGGAACGTGGCGGATCTACGCCGTTGTTGCGGGCCTGCGCCACAGGATGCCGCCGTGTTGGCCGCATGGATGGACCGGCACCGCGAGGACACCAAGCAACGCAGCGAGCACCGGGGCTATCAGCTGATATACATCAACGGCCCGGTTACCCTGCCGCAGCCGGCAGCTGAAATCCGCACCGTGCTGCCGGTTGAGCAGACCTTCAAGGACCGGATGTTTGCCGGTGCGCATGGGGGTGCGGCATGAGCGGCGAGGGTATTCCAGCGAAGCCGGACGATTTTTTACTGTACCGGACGCAGGACGGGCAGAGCCGCATCGAAGTTCGGGTTCAGGGCGAGGCCGTCTGGCTATCACGGAACCAGATGGCCGAGCTTTTTGGGCCCGGTAAGTCGGTGGTTTCGCGGCCTATTGCGAATGTCTTTGAAGAAGGTGAATTGGCGCGTGAGTCAACTGTTGCAAATTTTGCAACAGTTCAATCAGAGTGTGCCAGGGCTGTTATCCGCGATGTGGAATATTTTAATCTGGACGTGATTATGTCGGTCGGCTATCGCGTTAAATCCTTGCGGGGCACGCAATTTCGCATCTGGGCGACGCAGCGGCTGCGGGAATACATCGTCAAAGGCGTTGCGATGGACGATGAGCGGCTCAAGCAGGCCGGCGGGGGCAGGTATTTCGATGAACTGCTGGGGGTGAACCGCAGGCCGATGCAGATGCAGGACTGGGTTCAGAAGCTCGACGATTTTCTCAGGGTTAGCGAGCGGCAAATACCGGCCCATGCGGGGCATATCTGCCACGACCAGGCAATGGCCAAAGCCCATGCGGAATTCGCGACGTTCCGCCAGTCGCAGGCCGGGCTGCCGGAACCGGTGGACCGGCATTTTGACGGGGCGGTGAATAAAGCCAGGAAGTTGGCGAAGCCCAGGCCCCCGGCTTCTCCGGCTAAACGACCGAAGGGCAGGAAGGAGGACGGCGAGCAATGAGCAAGGCCGCGACCAGCCAGCCGCGCCGGCGCGCCAAGGGGCAGCCCAAGCCGGACTTTCATTGCCAGATGGTGCTGTTTCAGTGGGCGCTCTCGAAACTGGGCGTCCGCAGCCTGAAGGACTTCCGCGATCGTTTTCAACTTTTGCCGGATAGCGCGGAAGGCTTGGATGAACGCACCGGTATGCACCGGTTTTTTGAAGTTATCGCCGGCGCGTTGCCCACCGTCAACGATAGAAATGTTATCCCGCTGGACCGCCTGGCCGGCTACGAACAGAATATCCTTGAGCACACCCAAGCCATCAACGCCGCCCGGCTGCATCACGGCCAGCCGAAGATTGACTGGAAGTACCACCAGTATTTGGCGCTGCTGTTCACCGAATTCTTTCTGGATGCGTATTTTGACGATCCTGAAGCGCTGCGGGACCAGATCAACGAGCAAATCGCCCGGCACAATGCTGACGCGCCCGAGGTGGACAGGGTGGCTTGCCTGCCGACCGAGGCTGTCGCCCGGGAACAGCTGGCCCGTCTGGCGTTCTGGTGCGCAACCGGCAGCGGCAAAACGCTGCTGATGCATGTGAACGTGAAGCAGTTCCGGCACTATCACCGGAGGGCTTGCAACACGGGCACCTGGCCGAAGCTGGACCAGATCATCTTGGTAACGCCCAACGATGGGCTAAGCGCCCAGCATGCGCTGGAGTTCACCCAGTCTGGATTTAACGTGGTAACGGTAGGCGAACAGGGCGTGGATGGTCTGTTCGCCGGGTTGGCGAAAAACGCGATCAAGATACTCTCGATCCATAAGTTTCAGGACGACCACGGGAAAACGACGGTGGCAACTGAGGCGTTTGAGGGATGCAACCTGGTGCTGGTGGATGAAGGCCACCGTGGCGCCGGACGGGGTGAGGAAGGTAAGTGGCTGTCCCGCCGCGACCAACTTGCCAGGGGTGGGTTTTGCATCGAATATTCCGCCACGTTCAAGGAAGCCATTGGCAATGATGAGGCCATGCGCAACCGCTATGCCCAGTGCATCCTCTTTGATTACGCCTACCGCAGCTTCTACCGCGATGGGTATGGCAAAGACTTCACGATTTTGAATTTGGAGGATGATGCGAAGCAGAAGCGCTATTTGACGGCGGCGCTGCTGTTGTTCTATCAGCAGATTCGGGTTTGGAGCGACGGCGGCGACGCCATCAGGCCGTTTCAGGTGGAAAAACCGCTGTGGGTTTTTGTTGGGCACACGGTTGTCGGCAAGGCATCCACCACGGACGACAAGGTTTCCATTTCGGATGTGGTTGAGGTGCTGCTGTTTTTCAAAACTTTTCTGGCCGAGCCGAAGGATTCCATCAGGCTGATCCAGAGCTTGCTGGAAGAGGGATTCACCGATCAACACGGTCGGGATTTGCTGGCCCACCGGCTGCCGCACCTGGATGTATCCGGCGAAAAAGCGACGCTGGCGCGGGACATCCACGCAGGAATCCTGCGCGACGTGTTTCATGCGCCGGGCGGCGGCACGCTGGCGGTGCAAATGCTTAGGGGGGCGAGCGGCGAATTGGCAGTGAAAGTCGGCGAGGGAGAACCGTTCGGCGTGGTGAACGTTGGTGATGCCGCGGCCGTGGCAGACGCATGCGTCGAGCACGGTGTGGTGCGGCTGGAGGACGACCTGGGGCGCGACTCACTTTTTAACGGCATAGGCCGAGACGACAGCCCGGTTCATCTGCTGGTGGGTTCGCGCAAGTTTACCGAAGGGTGGAACTCCTGGCGCGTGTCGTCCATTGGCCTGATGCGGATGGGCAAGAGTGAGGGGACGCAGATTATTCAGCTTTTCGGCCGGGGCGTACGCCTGCGCGGCTACCGCATGGGCTTGCGGCGGTCAGCCGTGCTGGCGGAGAAGCCGCCGCCGCCAAGGAACCTCCGGCAGGTTGAAACACTGCAGGTATTTGGCGTCAAAGCCAGCTACATGAGCACCTTTCGTGATTGGATTTTCAGCGAAGTGCCGGAAGCCATGGAAAAACAGGTTTGGGATCTGCCGGTCGTGAAGACCTTGCCGGAGCGGAAGCTCAAGACGCTGCGGCTCAGGGATGTCATTGACGGCGTGCAGGTCGAACGTGGCAGCGCTTTCCGCAGGCTGGGCCCGCTGGTGCGACTGCGCCCGCCGCAGGAGACGGCTCCAGAAGACGCATGGCTGCGCAGCCACAAGACACGGCTCAATTGGCTGCCGCGAATCCGCGGCATCGCCGGCGCGGATCAGCAGATTACAGCCGCCATTGGCGAGGTTGGGGAGTCCCCGCACCAGATTTTGTCGCCGCTGCATGTTGCGCTGCTGGACATTGACGATTTACTGTTTGGCCTGGAAGCGTTCAAGGCGACGCGCGGGCTGGATCGGCTACATGCCGACAGGGCCGCCATCCGCAGCATGCTGCGGGCGAACGGCTGGTACGAGCTATCGGCTACTGCCGACGACATGCGCACCGACCGATACGAGAACCGGTCCCAGTGGCAACGGATGGCGCAGCAACTGATCAACGCCTATGCCGAGCGGTTTTACCGGTTCGTGAGGGGCCGGTGGGAGGCACCGTACATTGAGGTCGCTGAGGTTGGGGATGCTGACTTGGAAGGCCAGGACTACACCATCGAGACGACGGAGCTGGTGCAATCAGCAGAAGAGATCGAGGAGATTGCCAAGTTCGTTCAAGACCTGCGGGCCGCCCTGGAGGCCGATCCATTCGCCAAGTGGAGCCAATGGAGCGGACGCTGGAGCACGGTTCCGTTTGCGGGACATTTGTACCAGCCGATTTTGTACGTCGGTAAAAACCTCCAGATCAAGATTAGCCCAATCCCACTGAATGAGCATGAGGCCCAGTTTGTGCGGGATTTGGCGGCTTGGTGCCGAGCCAAACCAGGGCGGGAAGTGTACCTGCTGCGTAATCAGGCCGTCACCGGCCTTGGCTTCTTCCAAGCGTCCAACTTCTTCCCTGATTTCCTGCTTTGGGTGCAGGCTGGCGAAAAGCAGCACCTGGCATTTGTTGACCCTAAGGGCCTGCTGCATTTTGACCCAGCCGACCCGAAGATTCAGTTTGCCGGACGCGACATCCCGCGGCTGCAACGGATTGTTGACGCACAGAGCGCGGGGCTGATCCTCCATGCGTTTATTCTGTCAAACACGCCGGTCGCAAGCCTTGGGTGGTCGAAAGGGGCAGGGGACCTGATGTCGAGAACGGAAATCGAGGGGCTAGGTGTCCTCTTTCAGGCCGATGATCCCAACGGGTACATTGAATCTCTGATGAGCCAAATCACCCTGCCGTCGGTGGTTCCGCCGGAGCCGCGAGTCAGGACTGGCCCGCAGCAGCAGGGGGATGGTGCCATCATGCTCAATGTATATGCCGCCCTGTATGTGGCCGGCGCTCCGGTAGAGATTGAAGTCCTGCGCCGCTTGCTGGTGCTAATGCTGAACGACGAACTCCGCCAGCGCTATTTGGGGGTCCATAGCGGGTCTTCGCTGGGAATTGCGAAAAGTTTGAGCGTGCCAAGGTTGCGGCGATTGTTGCGATCTAATCAGCGTTCCGGGAACCTTCTGGTGGATGGCGATGTCGACGGGGCCGCTCAAGTGAGCCCCAATCCCCTGCAGGCCCCAACGGTTGATGCCTTGAAAGCCGTCCCTAATCTTGGCATTAAGGCATTTAGCGCGGCCGGAGAAGCTATGCAGGCGCTCAAGGCCCTTCGCGGGCGGGAAAAAGAACTGGATGCTCAAATGACTGAGGTGACCGATGACATCCCAACAGATGCTTTTCAAAGATGATGAGCGTGTAAGGCCGGTGGATGCGTTCACGGAGCCAGATGTCTGGATCAGACGGATGGTGATCGTCGACAAGTTGGAAGTGGACGCGGCGATACTGCGGCGGGTCCGTTTTCGCTGTGGAATTAACATCATCACCACGGAGCCGCGTCGGCCGGATGACACCAAGCCAGTCGGCCATAGTGTGGGAAAGTCCCTGTTGGTACGGCTGATTCGTTATTGCCTGGGCGACAGCCAGTACTGTACGGAAAATCTGAGAAAGAGGGTCGCCTCAAAGTTGGAGCACGCATATGTCTTAGCGACCTTAAGAGTTACGGGTAATGACTGGGTGGTGGCGCGTCCATTGGGGCGGGAGGCTGGATCGCGCCGTGCCTGGTGCGTGCAATCACGCCATTTGAGGGGACTGCTCACAGAAAGTCGCCGGCCTTATAGCGATTTTCTGGCCGCGATAAATGTTGCCACGAGCAAGTGCTATGCAGAAGTTGAGTTGCCGCAGGCCGGCCGGCGAGCTGAATGGAAAGACCTGCTCGGTTGGCTTTGTCGCGATCAGGATTGCCACTTTAGCCACCATGCGGAATGGCGGTATCATGAAGCGGAATCAGGCCCGCGAGTGCTTTCCAGAGAAGATGCTTATCTTG
>JAKAYZ010000185.1 GCA_021816165.1 Planctomycetota bacterium
CGGGTGCTGGAGTGTCTGGGACACAATGGTTTTGATCATCGCCATCCGGCGGTCGTCAAAGCCGTGCGATTTCTACGCGAAACGCAGGAAGCCGAAGGCTGCTGGTTCGGTCGATGGGGCGTGAATTACATTTATGGCACGTGGCAGGTGCTGACGGGCCTGCGGCTGGTGGGGGAACGCATGGACCAGCGCTTTATCCGCCACGCCGTCGACTGGCTTAGATCCTGCCAAAAAGCCGACGGCAGTTGGGGGGAATCCTGCCAGAGCTATGATAATCCTAAGCTCAAAGGTCAAGGCCCCAGCACGGCTTCCCAGACGGCTTGGGGGGCCATGGGACTTATGGCCGTGGATGGTCCGCACGATCCATCCGTTAAGAATGCGATCCATTGGCTGATGGATCACCAGGCTCCGACCGGCGACTGGGAAGAACCTTGGTTTACGGGAACCGGCTTTCCGCGGGTGTTTTATCTTAAATATCATCTGTATCGGCTTTACTTTCCACTTATGGCTATAGCGCGTTTCCGCCGGCTCGGCGGAAACGCGCACCGACGGTGATGCCGATACAAATGAAAGCAGGGAAATGAGATCATGGCCGGTTAACACTTCGGCGGGACCCCTTGGGAGGATGGCCAAGTGGTGACGGTGAACTCTAACTGACCAAATACCAGGGTGTCGGCACCGTGCAGGGTAACAACCACGCATTCCCCGCCACCAGGCAGATGGCCGGCACTTGACCAAAGCGCTGAAACCTCCTGTAATTGTTACCATGTTGGCAGGCTTGACATGAGGTTGCCGCCCGGCCTCTTTCGGAAAACAGGACATGCCGGTGAATAGACTATGGCCAGTGAGCGCTGCATTATCATGTTTTCAGGCCGCGTTCAGGGCGTGGGTTTCCGCCTGACGGCGGTACAATTTGCCCGGCAGCGCCCGTTAGGCGGAACAGTGCGCAATCTACCCGACGGCCGCGTGGAATTGGTGCTGGAAGGAGAGCCAGCAGAAGTTAGAGCCTTGGTGTCGGACATCCGGAGTCATTTTGAAGGATTCATCCATGGCGTGACCCATAACACTGAAAACCCTGTCGGTTTGGCACCGCCGGTTCGTATTATTGGCTGAAATGTTTGGGCCAAGAAGACCCTGCCTGGAACAAAACCCATGCTGAAAAAATCAACCATCATCTATTTCGTAGTCCTGCTGGCGTTGGCCCTGATTTCGCTGGGATGTTGGACTTACTGGAATCATCTTATCGATGCCGCATACCACACCGCCGGCGTTTCCGAAACCGCGTCCAAACACAACCACGGCGTTGCCGGTGCCTATGCGGATGTCATCGCCACCGCGGCGGACAACTGGCGGCTCTGGTTCACCATCTCTATTTCCCTGGCTGGGGCATGGCTGATTCCCGGAATTGTAGAGTTTTTAATCCTGCCGCTGCTGGGTCTTTCCCGCCTGGGGGCTATTGCACGCGTGACGTACTACGAAGCACTGCTGCAACCATTTTCCGTGATTGTATTTTTATTGTGTCTGGCGGCCATCGTCATCACGGCGTTCGTGCCATTCAATACCTTCGGCGATGATACCGAAATGTTCCGCGATGTGGCTTTGTCCTTCGTGCTGATGTTTTCGCTGGTCATTATGGTGTTTGCCACGGGCAAAGTGGTGGATGAAGAAATTGAAAACAGGACTATGCTGACCCTCATGAGTAAACCGGTGGCCCGCTGGCAGGTGGTGGTGGGGAAATATCTGGGCATTCTATGCCTGATTTTTGTGGTCATGGCCATCACCACCATCTGCACCGCCGGATGCGATTACCTGCGTTTTTTTTCGGACAAGCGTATCGATCTGGATGTCAGCGACATGGCGCAAAGGCAGGCTTTATTCTGGAGCAACGTCAGCAGTGTCATCGCACTGTTGCCAGCCTTTATCATGCAGTTTATGGAGATAGCCACCTTGGCGGCCATCAGCACCGCCATTTCCACCCGCTATAGTCTGGCGCTCAATATGACGGCCATTGTGCTGCTGTACATCGGTGCCAATCTGACGCGGTTTATTCCACTGCTTAATCTGGCCAATCCGTGGCAGGTGATCGTGCAAAGCCTTAGTTATCTGCTGCCATTTTTGAGCAATTTTGACATCAATCAGTGCCTGGTGTATCGCCCCATCAGTATGCCGGGGCACTTCATTAAAAATGCCCCCACCATCGGTCAGATATGGGAATACGTCGCTATTTCATGCACATACGGCCTGTTGTACATTGGCGCGGCCATTGCCGTTGCCATTGCCATGTTCAGAAATCGCGAATTGACGTGATGGGTGACGTAACTTCGCTCCAGGTCTTGGGCGTTTCCCAGACCTTCACCGCGGCCAGCCGCACTGCCCCACTTAGGCCGTCAGCCAGCTTGTCAAAAATTACCTGAGCAATGTTTTCCACAGTAGGATTGAGATTCCTGAATTCTTCGCAATCCACATTCAGATGCTTGTGATCAAAGAGGGTGATCACACGCTGGTTGACCATTCGCTGCAATTCTCCCACCGGCATAATCAAGCCAGTGCGGGAATCCGGCTCGCCGACAATCACCACTTCAAGTTCGTAATTGTGTCCATGACCGTTGGGGTTGTTGCACTTGCCAAATACCTCACGATTGGCCTGCGCGCTGAGTTGCGGGCTATGCAGGCGATGGGCTGCGGAAAACTCAAAACGCTCCGATAAACGCACCATGGGCAACTCCGTAGACAAAGAAATGTAGGATAAAAAGGGACTTAACCCCAACCGCAGTGCATGGAGCCGGCTGGGGTGCAGCTTGGCTGCAAGCAAGCCGACCATCGGCAAAAACAAATCCGCCCCTCCCCACGGTCGTCCCGGCATCGCCGCTTCCCGCCAATAGGTGCCAATCATCGGCACCAGATGATCGCGCAGCAACTGATCAATATATTTGATGTTCATTAACATGCCTGTGGCCGGATCTGGTTGTCCTTCCACAATGGCCGCCAAAGTTAAAAATGGAGCCACTCCCTCCAGTGCCGGATGGCCCGCAAAATTATTGACTCCATCCGTCGGCACCACCGCACCCTGTAAGGCAAATCTAAGTTCTCGAGACAACCGCATGGGCCACCCACAGTCTATAAACGGCCCTGGTACCGGGCGTAAAGCGACTCTTGAGGTTCACAGCTTCAAGCCGGAGCGAGGCGGGGCGGAAGGCGACGGCGGGCCAACGCCGGGGCTGCCGGTCAGGCCTGAAGGGGGCCGCATGGCTCCAGTCGCAGTTGCTCCAGGGCGCATCATACTCTGCAGCGGGTGGCCGATGGCCAATCGCGTGCCGGCACGGAAGCGCTCCGCAGTCACCAACATCACCACCATGGCCAGCGAAGGCCAACCGACATACCGCGCCACAATGAGCAGTCGTGGGACAAACGGTATTCCCCGGCCGGGAGGCAGAAGGTAAACCACGCCCATGGTATGCAGCAATTCGTGCCAACTATACAACACTCCGGGAATCGGGAATCCGTGAAAAAAATACTGCCAGGGCAGCACCATAAAAAGCAAAATGACCGCCCAGTTAAGACTGCGTGTGAGATGGGCAACACCAGGTGCTTGGGCGACTAGAATCATAATCAGCGTAAGAAATATCAAAATGGCCTGCGATGCGGCTGCCAGCAAGCCCAGAAGTTGGGTCACCGGCACGGCCAGATAATACGTAGTCTCCCACTGGGACCGCAGATTCAATTTGCGTCCGGCCTTGGTCTGCACGGTCCAGCGGCTGATGCGAAACTGCCGAGCTGATGCCGTGTTCAAATCATCCAGCGAGTTCACACCGATGCCGCCGGCTGTGGCGTCGGCCTGTCCGGAAACCGTGGTGGCGGAAGACGGCTGCGGCCGCACGTGGTGCGTGAGAGATTGATGGATCACCGGCCGAGATGCCACAAACGGCTGCCGGGTAAAGCGCATCAACAGAAAGCCAACCACTTGGAGCAGCACGCAGAAGAACAGCAATATCCCCAGCCAGTTGCGGGCGGAGCGCAGTGTTTGCAAGGCGATGCCATAATCACTGTATGGATGTACTGGAGCGGCCATTATCGTTTGCCTTTCTTTAGTTTCTTGTCTTTGCTCTTCTTTTTTCTGTCCGAACCACTCTCCGTGGTGGCCGCCACCAACGCCGCCAAAGCCAGCAGTCGAGCATCTAAACCGGGACTAAAGGGCCGGGTCTCAAGGGTCTTAAACGCGGAATCGAGTTTTAATTGATCTTCCAAAACGGAAAGCAGATTCTGGTCGATCTGGCCCGCCGGACTGGCAATGCACACCGCCCGAATTTGGCCACGCAAATGGGTGATAATAGAAACCAGATTGCGCAGATCCGCATGGTAAATTTCCACGCCTGCATCATTGACCACGGACACGCGCTGGTCTGTTGCGCCGATAAAAAACATGACCAACTCCTGAATCAAAACCGGGCGACTATGCGCACCGGACCTGGACACCAGGACATCATGGCTGGTAATTATAGCCATCCACCAGCGCGACCACGCAGGCATCCACCGACACTGGCGGATCAAACGGATTGGCGGCCTCGCGCCCTTCTTCGTAGGCCACCAGAGAACCATCTGCCGCCCCCAGCGAATCAACAGCGATGAGCGTCCAGCGGATGGGCTGCTGGTTAAAATCCAGCGGCTGGAGTACCACCAGTCTGTACGGACCAAGCCCGGCCGCTCGCATGGAGGCCTCCACCTGACCTATTACACGTGCCATATACATTTACTGGCTTCCTTTGAAGACTGCGTCAGACGCAGCTATTTTTTTGCCACATCGTCTACCAATGCCGTGATCACCAGACGAACCGGACTGAATTTATCCATCTTTAACATATCTTGGGCGGCGCGTCCGTCACTACTGACCAACACCCGTGTGCCGATACCGGCACCGAGCACATCTGCGGCAATCTGTGGCAGTCCGTTGCTGGTTCCGGCCACCGGCTCCACGGGCTGTACAATCATCAGTCGCACTCCCTTCATCGACGGGTGCTTGACTGTACTGATGAGAGAACCTTTTACCACCGCAGTGAACATAAAGCTGACTACCCACCACACGAAGGTCTATTTTTTATGAAAAATCGGCTGCCCATTGGCATCGATGCGGTCGATCAGGGCGATCACCACCGCATCGGTGGCGCAGTTTTTCATACCGGGAGCCAAACGGGCCGAACTGCCTTGCGTGACAAGCACAAAATCACCTTCGCCGGCACCCAAGTCATCATTGGCCACCACCACAGTTTGCCCAGGGATAAGCTGACCATCCTTGAGAATATGGGCATGCACCACAATGAGTTTTTTAGTATCAAATCCGGCGTCTTTAATGGTCGCGACGACCGTCGCAACCACTTTAGCGATCATCATAATTCAAACTCCAATTCATGACGCTCCACGCTGGATTATCCACGGTTTGCAGCCGAAACGCCACCATCTCAATAAGCATGGGGATGGCGAAAACCACGAAACAGCGTTTCCACCAGAATTCGTAAATCCAGCAGCGGTGACCAATGATTGAGATAATACATGTCATATTGCAACCGCTTGCGAAAACTGGTTCGTCCACGGTAACCGCGTACCTGGGCGTAGCCGGTCATACCCGCGCGCATCTTCAGACGCGTGGCAAAGCCCGGAATATCCTCCACAATTTTTTCCATGATCTCCGGACGCTCCGGCCGCGGCCCGACCAGCGACATATCTCCCTTGAGCACGTTGAACAATTGCGGTAACTCATCAAGGCTGGTGCGACGCAGCCATCGGCCCAGTCGTGTGCAAC
>JAKAYZ010000186.1 GCA_021816165.1 Planctomycetota bacterium
GGACGGGGTTAACGGGCGCTGCGGATGCGGTCCCTGCGGCCCGCGCTTTAGGTTACGGTGCCGTAGAAGATACCTTACCCACCGGCGAATCTGGTGCTGCGGCCATGCTGGCAAACTTTACCGCCAGGACTATTCGTGCGTACGCGACGCAGCGGAATTATCCAGCGGTGGAGGGTAGTTCCCGGCTATCGGCGCATCTGAATGCGGGCACCATTTCCATTCGGCAATGTGTGGTGGCCGCCCTGCACGCCGGGGCCCCACGCGACCAGCGTGGCGGCGCGGCGATCTGGCTGGCGGAATTAATCTGGCGGGAATTTTACCGCATGATTTTGTTTCATTATCCGCATACCGTGGCGGAGGCATTTCAGCGCCGCTACGCCACGCTGGCCTGGCCCGAAAGACCGGATCGTGTGACCGCATGGAGTCGTGGTGAAACTGGCTATCCCATTGTGGATGCCGCCATGCGCTCTTTGGTTAAGACCGGTTGGATGCACAATCGGCTACGCATGATTACGGCCATGTTTCTGGTGAAGGATTTGGATGTCCATTGGCGCATAGGCGAAGCCTTTTTCCGCCAATGGCTCGTCGATTATGATCAGGCCAGTAATGTGGGGGGGTGGCAATGGAGTGCCGGCACCGGAACCGATGCCGCACCCTACTTTCGGGTGATGAATCCGGTCTTGCAGGGCCGGCGTTTTGATCCGGAGGGGATTTTTGTGCGGCGGTGGTTGCCGGAACTTGGCCGCGTTTCCAGGCAGAGTGTCCACCAACCGTGGCGCATGCCACCGGCGGCCCAAAATGAGGCTGGTTGTGTGATAGGTCGCAACTATCCGGCACCCCTGGTGGATCATGGACAGGCTCGGCTGGCGGCTATTGCCCGGTTCAAGAATCTGTCGCGGTGAAGGTGTCCGTGTGGCTGTTGCCTGAGGACCAACCGGTGCGGAGTGCAGGAACCTGGGGTTCATTCGCTGCGGTCTGGCTTCGGATATTGGAGTTGGTTTATGGCCTCAATAACAATTCAGCGCACCGCACCCTTTGGCAAATTGGGTCCGCAACGCCTGATTCCGATCCCGCTGCAGCGCGTGAATCCGGTGATTCGCATAGCGCATCGGCTTGCGGGGCCGTTGCATGTGGACTGGCGCATAATATTTGATTATGAGTTTGTGCTGCTGCTTAGTGGCCAGGGGCGTTTTGAGACTTCCACCGGGGTGGTGGATTTTGGGCCTGGGTCGTTATTTTTAATTCCACCGTTTCAACCCCATCGGTTGCATGCCTCCGATCAAAGCCGCTGTGAGCATATCGCGGTGCACTTTGATTTTGGGCGCCACGCGTACCCTGGTGGGTCGCGCATTGACCAGCGCCGGCCCTATGCGGTGGTGCTGGAGGGTGGCTTGACTCTGCCCGGGAACATCCGTCTTTCGAGGGTCAATCCGTTGATCCAGTTGTTTGAACGTGTGGTGCGCACCCTGGCCACGCGAACCCCGTTGGGCCTGCTGGAATCACGGATTGTGCTGATGGATATTTTGTGGCGGCTTTTAGCAAGGCCAGGCACCGGCCGTACAGGCTCAGACCCGGTTTTGGCGGCGCGCATGCAGCCCGTACTTGCTTGGTTTGACCGCCACCTGCCGGAGCGGGCCGACCTTAACGCCCTGGCGGCTCTGGCGGGACTCTCGCGGGCCCATTTCAACCGTGTCTTTCGCAGGTGGACCGGTTATTCGCCCAGGGAATATCAGCAGCAGCGCCGCATCGAAAAGGCCCGACAGTTGCTTGTAAATATGGAAAAGTCCGTCAAGGAAGTGGCCATGGAGTTGGGCTTCGCGGATGTTTTTCAGTTTTCGCGGGCCTTCACGCGGCTGGATGGTCTGCCTCCGACGGAATTCCGACGCATAGCGTTGGCGGGTCGTCAGGGCATATTGCCGCCAGCCCGGCCATGATCCGCCTGGCCAACAGATGATTCTCCCAGCTATGGTATGGCCCCGCCCAAACGGGCACAATCAGAGACGTGGTGCGGCGGCGATTTTTTACGTCGGCAATTGATGTCGGCGGTCCCGGGCGTGCCATCATCGAACTGAAAGGCCCACGGGCCTTGAACAAGGAGTTTCTGAATGCTTACCACGCAGCAGGTACAGGATTTTCGCCGCCAGGGTTTCGTCAACGGTGGCAAGGTTATTTCCGAAGCGCACGCGGACGCACTGGCGCAGGAGGTGCTGCGTGTGCTGGCGAATAAGGACAACCCCGCAGCGCCGCAACCCGTCGAGATCAGCAACTTAAATAAAGCGGATGCCCCGGTGTGGCAGGTAGTGAATATCTGGGAGGCGTCGGATATATTTCGCGAGTTGGTGTTTCATCCACCTGTGGTGGAGACCGTGAAGCAGGTGCTCGATGGTAAGCAGTTGCGGCTATGGCATGACCAGATTCAATACAAGCCGGTCACTACCGGCGGCGTGAATATGTGGCATCAGGACAGCCCGTATTGGCCCTGTGTAACTCCCAAAGATCAGCAGGTCACGTGCTGGATTGCGCTGGATGAGGCCGACGTGGATAATGGATGTATGTCGATGGTTCCAGGTTCGCATCAATGGGGCAACACCATCGAGTTTCTGCATCAGATTAAGTCCTTTGATGCCATGCCCAAAACTTTTCAAGGCCACGAGCTGGAAGTGCGGCTATGCCCTGTTAAAAAGGGGCATCTCCATCTGCATCATTCGTTGACCTGGCATGGTTCCCACGCCAACCGCAGCGGGCGGCCCCGACGTGCCATTGCCCTGCATTACATGAATGAACGCACCGTGTATTGCAGGGTGGCCAACCATCCGATGGAGCCATTTATTGCCCAAGCTCAGGCCGGAGTAGGTACCCTCATTGAAGGGCCGCATTTTCCGCTGGTGTACAGCAACGGTGCGGTCCAAAAGATCTCCGCCGGCGCTGTGAGCTAAGGGACCGGGCAAAAATAACTTCACACTTTCCGGCTGGTTCTTTTGGCCGCCGGCTGTCTCGTCCTGGTATAGGTTGTCACTTTGGCGTGTATGGCGGGCAAGTCGCGCTGGCGTTTGGGCCTGGATTCGACGAAGATAATTATATCGCCCAGCGGCCGTGGATGGGGTGCCATAAAATCGTGCCTATTGCGGGGCTGATGGGCTGCGCCGCCACGTATGGCATCGCCGGCCAGGGGAGGTTTGCGCCGTGCTTTCAGGAGCCGCAGTGACCCAGTCCGCAACAGATCGCAGGGTATTGCTTAAACGCACCGCCCGCATTGTGCTCATCGGTGTGTGGGTGGTGTTGCTGTTGATCTTGGCGGCTGGAATCTATGGCGTGGGCAGACAATGGTACGTTGATCACACCTATCAGGCAGTAAATGCCAAAATTACCATGGCCCGGATCAGCACCATAAGGTCCAATGGCTTTCTGTATTACCGGCCTCGGGTGACCTATGAATATGTGGTGGCGGGAAAGTCTTATACCGCCCACGCCATTCACGGCCATCAGCGGGTGGGTACCAAACCATGGGCCGCGGCCATTCTCCACCACTATCCGCTTGGGGCCACGGTGCGGGCCTGGTATAACCCCAAAAATCCGCAGTCGGCGCTTCTGGCGCGGCCTTTTTCCTTTGCTTTCTATCTGATGGTGCTGGTGCCCGTGATGCTGGCCCTGGTGGTGATATGGGCTTCGCGTACGGTGTTGGCTTCGCTGATCGGTCCGATTTCCAACGTGGATCCGCAACCCACCGGAGATGGATGGTTTGGCCTGCAGCCGCGGCATACCATCGGCGGGCAGTTTAAGTTCTGGCTATGGGTGCTGCTGTCATGGCTGGCGGCCGTGGCCGTTACTTTCGGACAATACTTTGTCATGGCCGGCCGGCACTATCAAGATCTGGCGGTGGCCAGCCTGGTGGTTTGTGTGGTGCTTGCCTTGGTGCCGCTGGTGCTGAGTCTGCGCTGGTTGTGGATACTTGGGTCGATGTACGAACCCGTGGTAACAATTAACCGGGCCCGGCCAAAAATGGGGCAAACGGTCGAAGTCCGCATTGTTCAGCGGTTTCGGCGCAGCTTGCTGGTGGAAAAAATCATCCTGGAACTAAGCTGCCATCGCCAAGCGCTATTCGTGAGCGATTTGTTACGCTCTGGTTCGCAGTTGGTGGAGGATATCCCTTGGCTTTCGGACCAAGCGCTGGTGGCATCGGCGCCGGCCACAGCGGAAAATTCCCTTTCCGGAACGGCTGGCTATGAATTGCCCTTTGAACTAACTGCCATTCCCAAGTTTAAGATCAAGCCGGCCCGTGTGATGCTCCGCTGGCAGGGCCGGCTAACCGTGGTGGTGGGTGGGCGGCGTCTTCATCAGGCGATTTATCCGATTGCGGTGGAATTCGCCGCCACGCGCCCAACGGCAGCCGCAGTGCAGGCCTAATGCCGGTCCGCCGCAAACTGCGGAGCTTGCCGATGGCGGTACCGCACCTGGCCGGTTTATGGTCCGCCGGGCTGCGGCTGCCAGGGCACATCCATGGTTCCTTGTAGATGATTGGCCAATCGGGCCAGGGTGAAGAGTAAATCACTGAGCCGATTGAGATAAACCAGCGGCTGGGCATCAAGTTTTTCATGCTGCATCAGCGTTACCAGGCGGCGCTCCGCCCGCCTGCATACAGTGCGGGCCACGTGCAGCTGCGCCGCCGGCAGGGTTCCGCCCGGCAGCACAAACTCGCGCAATGGAGCCAGCCGTGCGGTGGCCATATCAATTTGCTTTTCCAGAAATTCCGTATCGGCAGCCGCTATCCGTCGCACCCGGTGGGCATTGGGGGAATCCGCCGGCGTTGCCAGATCCGCACCTAAATTAAAAAGCTGGTGCTGAATGTGAAGCAGCAGGGCTTGCATATCCGGCGCTGTGCAGACCGCAGCGGCCAGTCCCAGCACGCTGTTAAGTTCATCGACGGTGCCGTACGTTTCAATACGCCAATGGTCTTTTGATACACGTGTACCGTCAAATAGAGCAGTTTGGCCCTGATCACCATGCCGGGTATAAATTTTCATGGGGTATCCCGTTTTCGCTCAATCTGGAACCGGTTCAGACGGAGCCTGTCTTGATCTTGAGTATAAGCTGGCCCCGCGGAATATGCACCGTTCCCGGCCCGTGCTGCCGCCCGCCGGTGGCCCGTTATCCCGGTGCCAAGGCTCATCCGTTCATGTGAGCGCTGGCCTGGTTGGGAACGCATCCATTGGGAGCCGCCTCCGCGGCGGGGAAGTATAACACCCACCCGATTAACACCAGTCCAATAACGCCAAAACCGCTCGCCCAGAACAAGGCCACGCCTCCGGCACCGTGGGCGGCGGAAAAAATATCCAGCGCCGGGGCGAAGCCCGCCCATACCGGCGATACCTGGGTAAACTCTGCTACCAGATACCACGCCAGCGGCCCCAGGACATACAAAAAACTTAAAATTCCTGACGCTATCGCTCCGCTTTCACGGTACCGTGCGGCAATGACGACGATTCCAAAAGCGAAAATCCCCCAGCAAAGCTGCACTCCCAGGCATTGCCAAAGCGCTCCGGCCGCAGGTGCGCCGAAGTAAAATGCCAGCCACAGTGCCGGCAGGCTGCCGGCGGCTATGCCCAACCAGCCAATCAGCAGCGACTTGACGCGCCGGTCCGCCCCGGGCCGCAGCGCCAGCGCCGGCCCCACCAGAAACCACAAAAAACCCAGGGCCAAATTCGCATACAGCCAAGTGCGAGTCCACCATCCCGTTGGGGATGGGACCGCTCCCCATTGCCATCCCGCCCCCGCTACCAGTAAAGCCC
>JAKAYZ010000187.1 GCA_021816165.1 Planctomycetota bacterium
GTGCTATGTGAGTTACCTTTTCAATATTGTTTCCCTTTTCAAAGCTGGCAATACTGCTGGCGCTATGGTGCGGCCATTTTACCCAGCAGCAACGGCTGAAAGTGTTAAAATGGCTGGAATTCCTGGGCCGGTGGTCCATGATGGATGTATTCGTGGTGGCGATTATTGTGGTAATTGCCAAATCGGGCGGCGCGTTGCAGGCTTCGCCCAAAATTGGCATTTACTTTTTCGCTACGGCCATTATTTTGTCGCTGCTGCTGACCATGCACATTACAAGGCTCGCCCAACACATGGCCAAATAATTGCCGAGTCACCGGAACTGCCGATGGAACTGCCGTCAGCCGCCGCGCTGATCCCGACGTTGCCAGCTTAGCACGCATACAAAACCACCGTCGCAGCGTTGAACGGGGTTGGATCCCACCCGTGGAAGAATGGTCTTTTGTTGCTCGATGGACCAGCTTTTCCAGGGCGGCTGCGAAGCGATGAACCGGGCCACGATGCGCTCGTTTTCACCAGGATTGATACTGCAGGTGGAATACACCAGCACGCCGCCCGATGCCACAAGCTTGGAACCGGTTTCCAGAAGATCATGCTGCAGCTTGGCCAGATCATCGCGCTGCAGGGCCGCCCACCGCCACCGCGCCTGCACCCGCCGGGCCATCACCCCGGTGTTGGAGCACGGGACATCCACCAACACCCCATCAAAACACGACCCTCCGGTCCCGCGGATCAACTCATCGGCACCTCGTATCTGAACCGTGGTCACGCCGGCCTGCTTCATTCGCTGTTGGAGCGCCGCAAGCTTGGCCGGAACAACATCGCATGCCACCACCCGGGCATCGGGTAAGGCCCGGGCCATCTGCAGCGTTTTCGTGCCCATACCCGCGCACAAATCCAAAAGCTTGAGTTGGCTGGGCAAGGCGGAGCGTCGACTTTCCAACGCCGCAACCATCACCCGCACGGCCTCCGCGGCCGTAGGATCTTGCGGTGACAGCCGACCCGCGGTCACCAGAGCATCTATTGGATCGTTCCAACCTTCCGCGGCAATGAAGAAGCCTGGCGATTCATGGCGAATCAAGCCGGCCGCGGACGGCGGAATCAGTTGCCCGTCATCCGCACGCAAAGTGATGACCGGGCGGGCATTGTTGCCGATTAAAATGGCCTGACACTGTCTGGACCCCATGGTCGTTTCCAACATATCCACCAGCGCCAGCGGATGGCTGGTAACGACGGCCAAATGGCCCATGCGATTCAGATGCGGATCCGGAAACATGGCCCGGTCGAAAACCATGCGCCGCTGCATGTCCAGAGGAAAACTAGCCTTTGAAAGCAGGCTGGATTGATCCACTCGCACATTCATCCGGGTGACGCCGCGCAACACCGCGTTGACCAGGGCCCCGGCACGCGGCAATCCCACGGCCGGAGCCATTTCCACACTCGAATCAACGGCCGCGTAATCGGTCACGCCACCGTGCAGCAGAAGTTGATAAACACCCACTTCTAAAATCGCCCGCACCACCGGATCAAGGCCGGCCACGGGCCGGTCCAAGTTGGCGGCGATGACGCAGTCCAGCAGCCCGCGCCAGCGAATCACCCCCTGCAACAGATCAAAGGCAAAAGCGCGGTCGCGCGGATTCATCTGCGTCCAGAAGGTATCCGTGTGACCGGGGGCCGCCGGCGGATCATCCAGACGCCTCCAACGCGCCAACACCTGCACCACTGATAATCTCGGGCGATCTTCCATAGCCGCCATAATAACCGGAGTGCCCGATTAAAGCGGCGAAAATTCCATCAGCTCAACTTTTTTCTCACGTTTCGGAACTTTCACCCCCGTATAATCCGGCAGACCTTCCCGGCCCATCAGACTTCGTCCGTCCTGCGATCTATACGTGCCCGATTCCCCCAACAGGCTCCAGAAGATAGCGCCGGCCGAGCGGGTATTTTCCAAGGGTTCGATAGCCCGCTCAAAAGCCTGAATTCGGCCCGCAAAATTCTCAAAGACACCGTCTTTTTCCGCCCACGTACACACCGGCAACGCCAACGCCGCCCGTGCCGTCAGCGCAGTTGGGCGGGAGCTTAGCACAGCCAGGTTGTCCAAGCCGGCCAGCGCGGTTTCCACCGCCCGGTCGGTGCCGGCAATTGGGTCCAAAACAACTGCCGCCGCGGCAAATGCCCCGCCAGCAACCTTGGCCGCCAACTCAGCAAGATCACAGGTATTACCGGAAAAGTGGGCGATTATTTTTTCCGCCCCGCGGCGGTTGGGCGCTTTTTCCGCCCGAATCACATACGTAATGGCCCCCGTGCCCGGGTTTTTAAAGGTTTGGTCCGTGCCTTCCACCCGCGGTGGATTCAAGACCAGCCACGCCTGCCGATCTATACTCCGGATCCATTTGGCCGCCAGATACATTTCTTCCGTTGTATCAAAAGCCGACAATACCAAAGCCGTGGAACCCGGCCCCTTTTCGGCTACGGCTTTGCGCATCATGCCATCCAAATGGGCCTCGGCGGTTTCCCAGGTGACCTCTTCCCGGCCCCGAGCCACCAGTTTGTTCAACCGATTTTCATGGACAAATTTCCAACCGTAGCGGATATCATCGGAAATCCACCATTTGTTGAGATCCGCATTGAAACGCGGCTTGATGCGGTAAATGCGACCTTGGTTGTGCTCGATGAATATGTTGTCACCGCCGCTGGTAAATGGTGAAATGCTCGGGGTGCTTTTTAAGAACCACACCCGCTGGGTGAACAGCATGTCTTTATCCAGCAATGCCCCCACCGGGCAGATATCCACCACATTCCCGGAGAGAGGATTATCCAACGGCCGGCCCTGAAATACGTTGATTTCTTCCTTGTGCCCACGGCCAAACACGGCCAGTTCGCCCGTACCCGAAATCTCCTGCGTAAATCGCACACACCGGCTGCACATAATGCAGCGATCGGAGTACAACAGCACATGCGGACCTATATCCTTTTTGGGCTTTTTGGCCTTGTCTTCCTCGAAACGGCTTTCCGCCCGGCCATATTTATAGCTGTAATCCTGCAGGAAACACTCGCCGGCCTGATCACACACCGGGCAATCCAACGGATGATTGATCAGCAGGAATTCCATAACCGCCTTTTGATTGGCCACCGCTTTTGGCGATTTGGAATAGACTTTCATGCCGTCCATGGCCGGCGTTTGGCAACTCGGTATTAACTTGGGAATTTTGATCATTTGCGTGGGATCTTTGGGGTTTGGATGTTCCGCCTCCACCAGACAAATGCGGCAACTGGCCACCACCGAAAGCCCGGAATGATAACAATAGTGCGGCAGTTCCACACCGGCATCCAGGCAGGCCTGAAGAATCATCTTCTTGCCTTCAAATGTGATCTTTTTACCATCAACTTCCATGGTGGGCATAGCGTTAATCCTTTTCAAAATTCAGTCGCGGTGCTTTACACAGCGCCGGCTCCGGCCAATGCCACGCCTTGCACCTGCTGCGATTTCAAACGCGACTTGAAATCTTCCGGAAACTTCTGCAGGAACGTCTTGACCGCCCAGTTGGCTCCATCGGCCAAGCCGCATATTGTGGTGCCGGGCATGGCTCCCATGGTCAGGCATACCTCCGCCAACATGTCAAAATCTTGCGGCTTGCCAAAACCATCCACAATGCGGTTGAGAATCTTGTGCATCCACGCGGTGCCTTCACGGCAGGGCGTACATTGGCCGCAGCTTTCATGGGCAAAGAACCGGACAATATTTCGCAGCATCACCACCAGGTCGGTTTTATCATTCATCACGATAACGCCCGCCGTGCCCAGCCCCAGCACGTTGTATTTTCTGCCAATGTCGAAATCCAGTTCGGCATCGTATTGGTCCGTACCCAGAATACCCATGGACACTCCACCGGGTATCGCCGCACGGTACTTACCACCTTTCACACCACCGGCATATTTTTCGATGAGAGTGGACATCTTGATGCCCAGCTCTTCCTCAAACACCCCCGGCTTATTCACATGCCCGCTCACCCCAAAAAGCTTAGGCCCGGCTGACGATGGCGTACCCATGCTCTTAAACCAAGCCGCTCCGTTTTCCACAATCGCCGGCAAACACGCCAGTGTCTCCACATTATTAATGATCGTAGGTTTGGCAAATGCCCCGGCCACCGCCGGAAATGGCGGCTTAATTCGCGGCCAGCCACGCTTGCCCTCCAAAGATTCCAGCAAGCCGGTTTCTTCTCCACAGATATAAGCACCAGCGCCCCGATGCACATAGCAATGGCTGACAATATCCGTACCCGGATGCTTTTGGCCGAAAACACCATGCTCGTACGCTTCCGCCAACGCCGCTTCCAGCAATTTGGCCTCGTGGTGATACTCACCGCGAATGTAGATATAACTGGTGCTGATTTTGTTGGCAAATGCCGCTATGGCAATGCCTTCCAGCAGAATGTGCGGATCATAATCAATCAAATAACGGTCTTTGAACGTACCCGGTTCCGATTCGTCAAAATTCACCGCCAGATACCGCGGAAACAAATCTTTCGGCAGGAACGTCCACTTGGTCCCGCACGGAAAGCCCGCTCCACCCCGGCCGCGCAAACCGGAATCCACCACCAGTTTGATGATGTCCTCCGGGGGCATGGCCAAGGCCTTTTTCAGCGACGCGTAGCCCCCGGTGGCGACATAGTCGGCATAACGCAGCAGCTTGCGCTTCGTGGGATCATCGGGAATTCGCTTGAGTAACACCGGACCGGCATAAGCCATGGTTAACCTCGTGGTTTTCAGGGTTCCTGTTCTTCCCGGATCCGCCGGGAACCAAAACATTGGTGTTCACCGAATGTCATCCGCTGTGGAATGACCTGGTGCAGCGGGTAATTGCCGCAGTTGGCTGCAGAATTCCGCCGGCTTGATATGGCCATGTAAATCTTCATTGACCAGCGCGCAGGGGGCCTGTTCGCAGGCCCCCAGACACTCCACCTCCAAAAGCGTGATTTGGTCATCGGCCGTGGTTTCGCCCGGTTCAATGCCAAACACCTCCCGCATTTTTTCCAGCACCTGCTGATATCCGCATAGCTCACAGGAAATTGACCGGCATACGTTGACCACGTACCGGCCGGTCTTTTCCAACCGGAATTCTTCATAAAATGTCACCGCATCCTGCACCTGTGCCGGGGTAAGCTCCAAAAATTCCGCCGCTTCATCCATCGCCTGTGGGGCGATGTAACCGTATTCGTGCATAATCATATGAAACAAGGGCAGCAAAGCCGCGCGTTTGTTTGGATATCGCGGAAAATATTTCCGCGATACTTCATCTCTGATTTTGGCCGTCAGGTACGGTTCGTTTCTTGTCGGTTGATACGCTTTCAGTCGATCTTCAACAATCCAAGCCATGGATTCCTCTTTATCTGGTCAACACATGGGGCGGTGCGAACGCTACACCATCCCCAGGCAGTTACATTCCACCGTTACCGATCCAGCTCTGCGGCGATGATATTCAAGCTGCCCAGCACCGCCACCACATCCGACACCGTGTGGCCTTCCACCATCTTGGGCAGGACACTTAAGTGGATAAAGCTGGGAGGACGGGTTCGCGACCGCCAGGGCACCTTGCCGCCATCACTCACCAGGTAATATCCCAGTTCCCCATTGCCGGTCTCGCAACAGCCATAGACTTCGCCGATCGGGGGAGTGAAGCCACGATTGGTCATCACCACCTCAAAATGTTGAATCAGACCTTCGATACTGCCATAAACCTGCGATTTCGGTGGAAGCACATCCTTGCCTTCAGGACTGA
>JAKAYZ010000188.1 GCA_021816165.1 Planctomycetota bacterium
GCGGTCCGCTGCCAATCCCTCAGCACCTGCGGCTTTTTGTTACCATTGGATTGCATTGATGCATGCGCAGGCGGGCCCGCGCCGTGGATATGCGGTCGCCAGCCCAGATTTCACTGAATTGCCAAGCTCGGTGTGGGATGTCTGGGCGCAATGCTGCGGTGGGTGAGGCACGGAGCAGGTTGCAGGTGTCGAGTGATAAATAGGAGTGATAAAAATGTCCTCACACGTAGACTACCGCCAATCACTGAAACGGATTATCGCGGTGGCATCGGCGGCGGTTCCTTGCACGGCTTTTTTCTGCGCCGCAAGGCCGTTACGGCCTAAAATCGAGATGCGGCTCGCCTGCGTGGGGCGTTGTGTTTCCGGTGCAAGTGTGCCCGTGCACATCACGCTCGTGAACAGGTCGGGATTGCCGCTGCAATTGGATCCCCTTGGCCTCGGGGGAATCATGCTGGCTCGCTTCTACGTGGGACTGGCTGGTGGCTCGCGCGGGCCGAACGGAAGCATTCGGTTGAATGCAAATGGCCGATGGAAAATTCCACCCGTGCTGCCCGGGAGCAAGGCCGTGGCATCGGATGGCGTGCTGCCCCCAGGCCAGAGCGAGCATTGGCTTGGCGGCTACGCATTAACAAACCTCTACGACATCACGATTCCCGGCAGGTACCGCTTTGCCATCAGGAGTAATTACGGCCTCTATCTCGTTCGGCGGAAGGTCTGGCGTGAAGGTCGGGCCATGGCGATCGGACTGCACTACTTCCTCCCTGGCGTCTGGAGCAAGCGCAGCCTAAAGCCGTCCGAGCGGGTAAGCACTGGCCTGCTGAGCAATTTTACCTCCTTGGTGGTTAGTGCACCCTACCACGGGGCGACCGCAGGTGCCTTGGTACCGGTGGAGGGCAGGGTACCGCATTTTTTGGGTGCCGGTGCCCGGGCACTACATATAGAGTTGGCCGGTCCCGCCGCGCCGGATCCGGGGCCGGCCACTGTGCAAGCTTTTTTTGCCTCCAATCTTCCGCGGGCCGCGATGATTAAGCTCGCTGGTGACCCGCAAACGGATTTCGCGGCCGTGCAGGTAACCGGCCCGAGCATGGACGGCGAGGTTGTCTTGGCCAAGCTCCCCAAGCCCCATTACGTAGCTTACATCTCGAAGGCTCTTGCTCCTCTGACCGCCTACGGCAAATGGCTTCTGAAACACCCGCCGAAAAAATTGCCGAAGAAAACCTACACACTTAAGCCGGGTGTGGAATACCAATACGCGGTGCCGATCAATTTGAGTTGCCAATACGATATGAGCCTGGCCGGCACCTACCGTGTGCGTGTTGAACTGGCCCACCCGAAGATTTGGTCCAACTGGATCAAAGTAAAGGTACCGCAGTGACGGGCAACTTCGGATTCGGGCAATGGATGTTCAACCCGCAGTTCGGCCAGGCACCGGGCATTCAGTTCGCCTCGACGCCGGCACAGGTCGCAGGATTCAACGGGCAGTTCAATTGGTTGCAAATTTACGTGCCCGACCAGACCTTCTGGGGAAAAAATGGACAGTTAATCGACACGTTGACGGGGGCGGGCTTGGATTCTCTAAACAGGCAGCAGGGCGGCGTTTTTTACGGAGTGATCCCACCCGACGACAGTCCGGGCACACCGCCGGGTGCAGCGACCAACGGCCCAATGGCGAAAATCGTCGTCGCCGACCACGCCACGATGTGGCTTATCTATAAACCGTCCGTTCCCGGTTCAATTTGGGTTCCGATTGACTCGGTGAATTGGAACTGGGGCGGAACGGATTCCAACTCAGGCGCTGGCTGGATACTGCGGAAGCCGTCGTGGAGCAAGAATCCGGCGGGCCAAGCCACCCACACTTATCCGGTTTGGGGCGGGTTGGCAAACAAGACACCATCGAAGGCACCGTAGTGGTTCGTAACGCTGTTGGGGATTCGCCGCCGGCCAACGCGTTTTCAATTTACGAGGAGATTCACGCGATGAAAGATAGAACCTGCCGACACGGCGCAAAGCAGTCCGCTGGACGGCGCACGTCCGTCGCCTTTGCTGCAACCCTTTTTCCCACGTGCGTGGCCTGCGCCCTCACCAACGGGGCTTTTGCACCGCTGGTATCGGGCAAAGCGCTCACCGTGCCGCGAAGCCCGCAGCCGCCTCGTTCGGTGCACAACGCAATCCTCATGATCGTGGGTCCATCGGCGATCGTGTCGGGCGAAAAACTGGACGTCCACATAACCGTTGTAAACCACGGCCGCCACTTTATCCTCATTTCGGGGCTTGTCCCGTCGGATTATCTGTTTCCCTCAACTTGGTGTTGGGGACCGGGGCCGGCGTATACTCGAACCACCTTGTTTCGAAACGCACCGATCAACTTCGCGATGCCACAGGCAGGATCCGTTAAGCGAAGCGGAGCGATGCCTGGTCAACGGCACAGGCTGCGAATTCCAATCAATTTCTCCCACATTTTCGACCTGACCATGCCCGGGCGTTACGAGGCCCAGTTAGCCGGGTTGGGCATGGTCAGCAACGTGATCAAATTCCGCGTGTCGCCGCCGAATCTAAAGCCAAGGGGAGCTGCCCTGCTGCCAAGGGCGGGTGCCGCGCCGCAGTTTGTCACCGCGTGGGGAAAACCGCGCCGCGGGGTGCAGATGGGTGCGTATTGGAAATTCAACACCAATGGAAGCCGAGTGGTACGGGTGCGGATGCTGTTTCGTGTGGTTGGGCACGCTCCGCGATCAGTCCGGCTGTGCGGCAATCCCGAGGTAGATTTTGCAAAATTCAGGTTAACGGGGCCAATGTTCAAAAGCGTCCACGCCTTGGCAAGTCCGCTTGCCCGAATCGCCAATCGCCCTCCACCGCCCTCCGCCTATGGCCACTGGCTCTCCGCCCATGGCGGGGCGATGAAGGCGTCCGTAAGGTGGAAGCGATATCACCTGACGCCTGGGAAAATTTATCAGTACTGGCGACCGGTGGTGCTGAACCGGCGCTACGACCTTTCCGTTCCCGGTCCGTACCGCTTTTCAGCGCGGCTCTCCGGTTCACATTTAACTACGGGCACGGTGACGGTATATTCGTACGTGCAGCCGCGTAGTTTCAACCGGCCATTGTATGAGCGCTATATTGATGCGTGGAAGAAAAAGCATGGCATCAGCCAATAACGCAGTTTACAAGCTGCACGGCGAAGCGTGTGCCGCGTGGCGGCAGGCAGCAATTCGGTCGCGGAGTTTTTCAGCGCCATTGCATCGATTCGCGGCACAACGTGGAATAGTAGCCTGCGATGGTACATTGACATGGAATGCGGCCCAAAAAAACACAGCCCCTCGCCGGGGTGGCAACGGCTCAGCGGCGATAAATGGATACGTCCGGGACGCCGCCAACGGCTACCCTGTGGACCCGGCGTTTCCGGGCACGCAGACCTCGTACTACGACGCGGCGGCGGTCGTGGCACTCACCCCCAGCACCGATACCACGGCGACCTTCCCGGCCCCATCATCACCGGGAATACTTAAAAAATACTATTACACGAAAGCAGGCAGCTATACGGCGACGGTAACTCCCACCGGTGTTGCAGTGAACGCCGCCAAAACCACCTTCAGCGTGGCCGCACCGACGACCACGCTGACGGCGAAATACCAGTACCCGACACGGAATGCCGTGGACAGCGTCCCACCGACGCAATACCTTTACCTCGACTCCGTGCCGGGGCAACTGCCCCACAACGCCCCAGCGAAGGATTATGGTGTCGTATTCACCCACGCACCCGTGCACGGCAAACCATTTTTCGGCCAAAGCTATTTCGTGCAGATATACAGTGCCAACGAGTATTGGCAGGGCCGCAACGCCAACGTGAAAGATGTCACATTCAACGAGGTCGGGCTTGACGGGACAGACCCCTATATGGACACCGACCAATCGGGCAGCGATGATTTTGCCGGGGATGGCCCAGAAATAGTGACGGATGACCATCTAGGGTTCGTCAGCTATTCCCCCGTAAAGGTCGATGACTCGCCGAAGATGTGGGTGATGTACCAGCCCGCACGTACGGGATCAATCAGCATTCCGCTGGCGTCGTGTCCGTGGCATTGGGGCGGCACATTGACGTGGAACGCGACCAAAAAAACGTGGTCGTTGGCCGGGGCGGTGCCGAGTTCGGCTGGCACCATAAATGCCGGCAACACCGATCAATACCCCGTATGGACGCAGATTGTGCTTCCACCAAAGCTCAAGGATTGAGTAAGATAGGAGTCCAGTATTATGAGGCTGTTTACTCCCTTGGCGTGTGCGCTCGCCGCCGCGCTTCCGGCTTGGGGGCTGGGCCCGGTTAACGGAGCGAAGGAGGTCGCGCCGGAGGTACGGCACGCTGCGGCCGGCACCGGCCAGTTTGGGCTTATCTGGCAACCGCCGAGCACGAGGTCGAAATCCCCGGGCGGGCCACCCGCTGCGGTTCACGGTATCTCAGTGGCGCTGGTTCCAACCGGGCGGCGCTTCGTGTCTGGTGCAATGCTGCCGGCGAGCGTCGTATTCCGCGACCGATCGAAATTGCCGTTCTCGATTGTGCAGGGATTACCCGCCTACTGTACATTGCGGTTTGGTGGCACCGCCGGCCCGCATCGCGCCGCGCTGTACCTTACAGCGCACGGGCAGGCCGACTGGAGCCCCGTGTCGATCAGCACGTTCGGCAACTATTTTCCGAATGTCTTCGTGCGTTCGGGCGGAAGTCTGTTGCTGCGGGCAGAGGTCGGGGGTAAGAGTGTTTTCGTCGGCAGGTATTTGGATATGACCCTGCCCGGTACCTATCGCTTGCAGGTGGAGACCAAATACGGCGTGCGGCGCGTTCCAAGCTTGTTTGCTCAATTGGCTAGGAACCCGAAGGCGCGGGCCGCGAAATGGTGGATTCACCGCAAATTCGTTAAGCTCGGGCCGCATCTAGCGCTGGGCCAGGATAATATTGGCTGGGTGCCCCGCCATCCAAATGGGCGGCTGCGTAGCAAATGGGTAAGAATCCGGATCCTGCCGCCGTATGGCGGGCAGCGCCCGACGGCGATCACACCGGCCGGTGCCGGGGCACCCAAAATGGCAGCAAACGCCAAGCCTGGGCTTCACTTGATTTTGGCCGATCCGGATGTGAAAGGCCCCGGGCCAATTACGGTTCGAGCCTTCTTCCAATACGCCGGGCGGGTACCAACGGGCCTTCGGCTGACCGGCGACCCCATTTTGGATTTCGGGGCGATTGCCGTGCAACGACCGCTCAGCATGGATCGAAGCGTTCGCGTGCTGGTGCCCAAGCCGCACTGGACGACGGTAAGGGCGCTTACCCCGCTGACCGCCTACGGCAGATGGTTATTGAAGCACCCGCCGAAAAAACTGCCTGCGAAGCTTTACACGCTCAAGCCGGGCCTAGTATACCAATACGCGGTGCCGGTCAATTTGAGTTGCCAGTACGATATGAGCCGCAGCGGCAAATACCGCGCACGCGTCGAACTGGCGCACCCGAAGATTTGGTCCAACTGGATCAAAGTAAAGGTACCGCAGTGACGGCCGCGGTCCGCGCCATCGGGCGTGCACATCTCAACCCATTGGCTACATGTCATCATACGTGCTGTAGCTGGAGTTCACGATTATTTCGCGTATCACTTCTGTCTGCCTGTAGGCCGACTGTACGGCAATGCGTCCCGGTCCGACAGCACGCAGCCATAGCCGTGCGCCGGGAATTCCGCCGGGAAACCCAATTGCCTGCAACGACAGGTATTCAATGTGCACCATCAATT
>JAKAYZ010000189.1 GCA_021816165.1 Planctomycetota bacterium
GCGGGAAATCCCTCGGCGATCAGATCAACGGCCCGCTGGATGATGGTTAAGGTGCGCAGGCCGAGGAAGTCCATCTTCAGCAGGCCGGCCTTTTCGCAGGTGGGGCCATCCCATTGGGTCATGATGTCGTCGCCACTGCGGTAAAGGGGCACGATATCGTCGATGGGCTGATCGCAGACAATAACCCCGGCGGCATGCATACCGGCATTGCGGCACAGGCCTTCGAGTCGTTTGGCGACATCGAAGAGTTTGGCTACATGGGCCTTTTCACGATACATTTTTTTCAGGTCGGGCACATCAAGGGCGGCATCAAGCGTGACATCGAGAGTTTTGGGCACCAACTTGGTAATGGCATCCACTTCCGCAAGACTGATCCCGAGCACCCGACCGACATCTTTGATGGCCGCCCGCGCACCGAGTGTTGAAAAGGTAATAATTTGCGAGACGTTGCCGTATTTCTGCCGGACATATTCAATAACTTTTCCGCGGCCTTCCTGGCAGATGTCGATGTCGATATCGGGCATTTCCGAGCGGCTGGGATCCATGAACCGTTCAAAGAGCAGATCGTAGCGGATGGGGTCAACATTGCAGAGGCCCAGTGAATAGCCGACCAGTGTGCCTACGCCGCTGCCGCGGGCACCGACGGGTATCCCTTGCTGACGGGCAAAATTGCAGAAGTCCCACACGATGAGGAAGTAGCTGGAGAATCCCTTCCCTTGAATAACGCTTAACTCCTGGTCAAGCCGCTGCTGCAATACCGGGGTCATCTCGCCGTAGCGTTCCTTGATGCCCTGCAGGCAAAGTTGACGGAGATAATCATCGGCGGAGGGGGCGGAATTGGTAGACGCATCAACAGGCGGCTGATAAACGGGAGCGTAGCGGCGGGAAAAATCGATGTTGACATCACAGCGGCTGGCGATTTCAAGGGTGTTGTCGCAGGCCTCGGGGATATCGCGGAAAATGTGCCGCATCTGGGCAGCACTTTTGAGATAAAGTTCGCGGGAATAGTGGAGCCGATTTTCATCGGTAAGCGACTTTCCCATGCTGATGCAGCAAAGCACATCGTGGGCGTCGTAATCTTCCTGTGTGAGATAATGATGGTCGTTGGTGGCGACGACGGGGCACCCGCCCTGCCGGGCTAGATCACAGAGTTGCGGAATCATGCTGATCTGGGCGGGGTCGTCATGATTTTGCAATTCGACAAAAAAGTCAGGCCCGAAAATATCCTTGTACTGCCCCACCACATCGAGGGCCGCACGCGGATCACCGCGCTGAAGGCAGGCGGCGATTTCAGTACCGAAGTGGCCGTTGATGACGATCAGTCAGTCGCGATAGCGGTGGAGCAGTTCTTTATCGACTCGCGGGCGGTAATAAAACCCTTCCAGGTAGGCCAGGCTGGCCAGTTTGATGAGGTTTTTATACCCTGCAAGATTTTTGGCCAGCACGACGAGATGGTAGGCGGCTTCGCTGATGCCGTGGGCCTCTTTCTCAAAGCGAGAACCGGGGGCGACATAAAATTCGCATCCGAGCAGGGGTTTTATGCCGGCATTTTTGGCGTTGTTGTAGAAGTCGACGAGCCCGAAGAGGTTACCATGATCGGTAAGGCCCAAAGCGGGCATATTAAGTTCAGCGGCTCTTTTGCAGAGCTTTTCAACGGTGGCCCCTCCGTCGAGCAGGGAGTAATGGCTATGGCCGTGCAGGTGAACAAAGGATGGGCCATCCGATTGGCCGGAAGAACTGGAAATAATCACTGCCCGCAATGCCTCCGTGCAAGTTACTACCACAATTGACCAACCTGACGAATGGAGTTTACCGCAAAGGGCAGAGTGGGCCAAATTTTTTATCGTTGAAGTTAGTTTTGCTCACATCCTGTTTGGAAACTCCGCCGGGAGCGCCTTGGGGCGGTAAACGGCCACCCGACGCCATCGCGCGGCGGGGTGCCATGGCAAATCGACCAAATTTATGCTAATCTCGAAGGTTTGCAGTTTCGGCTGCGAAGGCAGGGTGCGTTAATCTGCATTCGTTATGAGCCGAGGTTATTTTTGATTTGGGAGCCGCCCTATGGAAATTTTTATTGCTGATATCATCGCCCGCGAAATATTGGATTCTCGTGGAAACCCGACCGTCGAGGTGGATGTGGTATTGAGTGATGGCACCACGGGCCGCGCTGCGGTGCCCAGCGGTGCGTCTACCGGCGAAAACGAGGCTGTGGAACTGCGCGACGGAGACGCCAAGCGCTACATGGGCAAGGGGACGCTTAAGGCGGTGCAGAATGTGAACACCATCATCGCACCGGAATTAATTGAGGCAGACCCCCGCGATCAGGAGGGCATTGATCATTTAATGATCAAACTGGACGGCACGAAAAATAAAAGCAAACTTGGAGCCAATGCCATTTTGGGCGTGTCACTGGCGGTGGCCAAGGCATCGGCCAATTATCTGGGCCTGCCGCTGTATCGGTACATTGGCGATACATCTGCCAAGGTGCTGCCCGTGCCGATGATGAACATCCTTAACGGTGGCAAGCATGCAGATAACAACGTGGACTTTCAGGAATTTATGATTCAGCCGTGGGGAGCCAAAAATTTTTCACACGCTCTGCGGATGGGGTGTGAGATTTATCACACACTGAAAAAAGTTCTCCACAAGAAAGGGCTCAGTACGTCGGTAGGTGATGAGGGTGGGTTTGCACCAAGTCTCAAGTCCAATGATGAGGCGCTGGAAGTTATTGCCGAAGCCGTCAAGGCGGCCGGTTACAAGCTGGGCAAAGACGTATTCATTGCTCTGGACCCGGCGGCCAGCGAATTGTGGGATCATGGCAAAAAGAAATATAAGCTTTTTAAGAGTGACCCGAGTAATTTCATGTCGAATGATCAGCTTATTGATCTGTGGGACGGCTGGTGCAGTAAATACCCGATACGTTCACTGGAAGATGGCTTGGCGGAAGGCGATTGGGATGGCTGGAAAAAACTGACCGATCGGCTTGGTAAAAAAACGCAGTTGGTGGGCGACGACTTGTTTGTGACTAACACCCAATACCTGCAAAAAGGTATTTCCATGGGCGTGGCAAACAGCATTTTGGTAAAGGTGAACCAAATTGGTACTTTGACGGAAACGTTGGAAGCGGTGCAGTTGGCGATGCGAAATGGCTACAGTGCCGTACTTAGCCACCGCAGCGGTGAGACAGAGGACGCCACCATTGCGGATATTGCTGTGGCGACGAATTGCGGCCAGATAAAAACCGGCGCACCGGCGCGGTCAGACCGCGTGGCAAAGTACAACCAATTGCTGCGGATTGAGGCAGAATTGGATTCTGATGCGGTATTTGGCAGTGCGTTCTGGAATAAGTAGCCCCAAAACGCCCATGACTGATCAGACGAATCCCTTGAATTTCCGCCTGATTACGGCGATTTATCGGCCGTCCAAATAAACCTTGATGCGCCGGCGTGCGGGCACGGCCTGTATGGAAACGAAGGGTGTGGTGTTAGCTGCGCGAAATAGCCTCCCCGCTGCTACAATAAGTTGGATGGACGTTATATGGTGCGGATGGGCCCACTTTAACTTCGGTGATTATGAGGCCGACGGCGAAAGAACGCGGTCGGAATTATTTGCATGACGGCAGCCACTCAGGGCGCAGCGGAAATCGAAGAGGCAGCGGAGGCAAAAACGCCTGCCTCGGCAGGCAGCATTTTGGCCGATATTTCCACCCTGCTTAAACTGCGACTCACTGGGATGGTGGTGATCACGGCCTTGGTGGGATATCTGCTCGGGTCCGGCCGTACAGTGAATTGGCTGGCATTATTTGGCCTCGGATTGGGCACATGGCTGCTGGCGGGTGGTGCGTCAGCGCTGAACCAATGGTGGGAAATTGGCCCAGACGCCAGAATGAAGCGCACCTGCAACCGTCCATTGCCCGCCTCCCGGGTTGGTCGATCAACCGCCATGATGCTGGCCATTTTTACCGGTGTGTTTGGAATGGTTGGCTTGCTTCTGGCCACGAACTTGCTGACGTGCATACTTGGCGTGGCCAATCTGATTATTTACGCGTTTATCTATACGCCACTAAAACGGCGCACCACCCTTAATACGGTTGTTGGTGCCATTTGTGGAGGCGTACCACCGCTGATGGGTTTTGCGGCGGCATCGGGGGGCTTATCGGCACCGGCGTACCTGCTGTCAGCGATTTTATTCATCTGGCAGATACCGCACTTTCTGGCGTTAGCGTGGATGTACAAAGATGACTATGCCAAAGCCGGATTCAGAATGTTGCCGATCGTTGATCAGCAAGGCAAAACAACAGGGAACATGGCCGTCCTATACAGCCTGCTGCTTGTTCCGATGGCCATCGGCTTAAGCGCAGTGGGTTCCACCGGTGTGGTGTTTCTAATAGCGGGCGTATTGCTAAGCGCAGGGCTGGTGGTCCTGTCGGTGGGATTTCGCATAAGGCGTGATCGGCCAACTGCGCGCCGATTGTTTCTCGCCAGCGTCATTTACCTGCCTTTGCTCCTGGGAGTTATGGTTGGCGATCGCGTGCCGTACCATGGGCACCGCACCAGCGCCCGACATCCGTTGCTGCTGAAAGTCAGCCGGTATTAGGCCACCAACATTGCGGTTGGACGGACAAACAAAAATATGAAAGCATCCCACCTATGCGCCAAATGGTTGTGAATTTTTTTTCGTCGGGACGATGGATCATCTTTCTCGTTGCCGCAATCACCGTCGGTCTGGTTGTCAAAAAGATTGTTCTTCCACTTATCCATGGCGAGGTGCGGCCGCTGGTAGGTGATGGCGTACACGTAGCAAGCTATCAGTTTCCGCTTAAGCCGTGCCTGGTAAACCGAAAGCTACTCATTGCCGGGGGGAATTATAAAGATGCGTTGGCGGCATTGAATCATCCGTATACGATTCGTCCACCGCAGGTTTCCAAAATCAATGCAGGGCTGGCCGATTCCGGTGGATACATTCAGGGGCCAGATCGTGTAATTGGGGTGGTGATTCATGGCCAGGCACGGGCGTATCCGATACCCATCATGAACTGGCACGCTGTGGTTAATGACCGATTGGGTGGCGAACCGATTGCTGTTTACTGGGATGCATTTTCCTCCTGCGCCATGGTGCTGAGCCGGAAAACAGGTAGCACCACGCAGCGTTTCGGATACAGCGGTCTGGTGTATAATGGCAATTTATTAATTTATAACCGTGAGCGCACCAACGCAAAGGAGAGCCTCTGGTGTCCCATGCTGTGTCGCGCCATCACCGGCCCGGCGGCGGCGAAAAAGTCCAGATTAAAACCGCTTCCTTTTGCCATTGTGACTTGGCATAAATGGAAGAGTATGTTTCCCAAAACGACGATGATTGAGGGTGTTCCGCGGCTATTTCCCGCGTACCGTAAAGATGTATACCACTCCTACGACCACGATCCGACGGATTTTCATTACCCCGTCACCCCGGCATGGAGGCAAAGCAAACCGCCAGCCAAGGCACAGATTATTATTTTGCGGATCCGACATCACTGGTATCCATTGCCGATAGCCAAACTGGCAAGCATAAAAAATGCAGCCGGTGTGGTACATTTAAGGGTCGGGGGCGAAAATGTGGTGATCCAGTGCTGGCAGGATTTGGCCCTGCAGACCGCCAGTGTCATCGCGCCGGCGAACGTACCGACCGCCTACAGCTTTTTGTATGTATGGTATGGGCAGCATCCAAGCGAGTTCAACACCCCACTCTGGCGGGCATTGGCAAGGT
>JAKAYZ010000190.1 GCA_021816165.1 Planctomycetota bacterium
AGGTGCGCCGGAAGTTAACACCTGTCCCACGCCGGCAAATATTCCGCCCGCCAGAAAGAACAGCAGATAAGGAACGTGGCCCAGCCGCTGGTTGACGGTGTCCCCAAACACCCATAAAAACAGCATGTTTCCAAGAATATGCATGATATTGGCATGGAGAAACAGATACGTGACAAACTGATACACATGCAAATGCTGCCGCCACAGCAGAAACCTGCCCCATCCGGGATTAACCCCCAGATAATGCGCGTTGGGGTTATCGGGGTGGGAAATAAAATAGATGACAAAGCAGAGCGCAATAATGGCCCAGTTCATCCATGGAGTGCGCCGCCTTGGCGCGTCAGTACCGATTGGAATCATGAATGCCTCTGGATCAACCTTTACCGCCCATCGCCTTTCAATGGAAAAACAGGCGATGCAATCCGTTGTACCGCAGGCATCTTGCCTGCATCGGAAACACGACAAGAGCCGACGGGACGCCTGCGGTACCTAAACTGCTCTTGCCTTTGCAACCGACTATCATCAATCACCGAGCGGAGTGATACCGCCGCCAAGCGCCTGCTGTATTATTCAGATTTCGGCACAAGAGGTCAAACGAGACGATATTTTCAGTTGCATCAAAGCGCTGGGGCGGATACAAACAGTATATAATCGGGTCAACGGGCCAAAGTCAGGCCGTCTCCCAAAACCCGAGGGTAGCTCAGCGGTTAGAGCCGGGGACTCATAATCCCTTGGTCGTGGGTTCGATCCCCACCCCTCGGAATGCGTCGATTAGGTTACAGGGTGACGCAGGCGTCCCGCCCGCCGGTTCTGTGTTAACGCGCCGCGCTGCAATTTGGGCGGGAATCAATGAGTAATGAGCACTAACGGGGGAAGTTTACCACGAAGGCACGAACGGGGGCAAGGAGTTAGTTTTGGGAGTTAGAGTTTGGAAGCGCTTCGCGGCTGTTTTGCTGCCCGGGGATTTTTCACCAAAGTTGGTCGACGAGGTTACGGGTTACAGGGATTTTAATGAGTAATGAATAATGAGTGAATTTATCGGAATTTTGATCCTTGATCTCTGATCGGTGAAACTCACCACGGAGGCGGCAGAGGAGACGGAGGCTCGCGGCCATTGAGCAGACAGGATGTCTGCGGTCCGGTGCTGCCGCCAACGACGCTGGCCGGGAGGCATGGATTCCGAAGGCATTTCGTCCGGGGCGACCAAGTGTGCATTCCCTTCTACGCAATTCGTAACCGGTTATACGCCTCGCCAAATTGGCGGCAAGCAATCGCCAATCCGTAATGCCCCGCGACCACAACTCATTGAAGCCAGAGCAGGCGGACAGGTGGTCGCAAGAGAAGTGCCTCGCCTCAGCGACAGCCACTCTTTTGTCCGCAGCCTTATTTTGCTCTACTGCTCACCTGCTCAACTTTCTCCCGCTCTCGGCGGAGCCGCCACCTATTGCCATAATTCCATATCATCCAACCGTTGGACAACCACAAAATCATCCCTTATCATGAATATTAGCCCCTTCACAATTAGCTGGGCCGCTACATCCTTCACAATCCGCCGGGCCGCTACATAGAGTATAGTTCCTCAAGACGAGGGCTCCGAGGATGAACGCCAGCGGAATCGGACAGAGCCAAGCGTAAAATTCGAGCAGGCCCTTGCCTCCATCCGGCAGCCACCAAAGGCCGCTCTTCGGAAGAAGCATGTAATAGACCCTTAGTAGAAATATATTTGTGCTTTCGATTGCCACAACAACCATCAGAAAAATTGAGAATCGCCATCGGGCACCCAACTTGCCTGTCGCCACGGCAAGGACCGCGGAAGGGACAACTACATCAAAAAAATCCGTAATAGATTTCCCACTTGGAACCTCCCTGTAGTTATAGATGCTGAACAGCCACGCCGCGCCGGGCAGGCGCGATCCCATATATGCATGGAACGCGATCTCCGCCCCGAATGTTACCGCACACGTTGCCAACAACAGGGCTGCACCTACGGGGCGGGCAAGAATTTTGCGAGTTACCATTGGGCATGCTCCTACGCAAATTGCAGATTCATATTATTGGGAAGCAGTTGCCAATAATCTGTGTAAGCAAATGAAACCGAATTTCCGGGGGCACCGCCAGTCTGCAATCCGAGCCCGAAAGAAATCCCAAAGGAATGGCTTCCCGACGGCGAGTAGAAAAGGCTCACGCTGGTTGATAGGCCGTTGGCAATTTTAGCGGCCATTATCGCCGCCTCGCGGGCGTAATTGGCATTGTATATCGAATAGCTGATGAAGCCAGGCTCGTCGATTCCCGGCAGACCGAAGAGCTTTGGTGCCACGAAATCTTGTGCCAATTGGCGAGCGATGGACGTCCGTAAACCAGCCGAAAGTGCTAAAAATGGCACGCTCAAGGTACTGAATGGGCCTGTATAGTCTGCGGACGTCGATGAGTTCCAAGCAAGTCCCGCAGATACCGCACCCCCTGCCGAGAACTTCCCACTGGAACCAAATGCGAGTACTCCACCCGCGAAGCCATAGAGTGCGGCGTTTCCGTTGTGGGGCGAAATAAGGAGTTCACCACCGCCGGTGCCACCTAACCCGACTCCCGCGAAGTTAACCGTCCCCACACCACTAACGCCAAATTCTATGGCATCCGGTAATCCCGCAGTCAGCAGTGCTGTAGTCAAGAATGGGGGGATCAGCGCCGCCGCTACGTATCCGACGAACGGCGTGGCGACCTCGCTGATGGCACTCGAAAGCACCGTGTTGATGGCGATGCTGGCTATAGTATCGGTGAGGCTGAAATCATGCCCGTTCAAATCCAGCATGTTGATCGGATCATTGCCGGTGAAGGCGTACGGCAGACCTGCCATCGGATTGGCGAGCGAGCCGGTGTAGCCGTAGTCGGATTGGGTGAATTCGCCGGTGCCCGTGTCGAAGTATCGGGCGTGATCGTAATAATTTCCGCTGGCCGCATCGAAAGGCATTGAACTGTATAGATATGTTGTTAGCGCGGTGCTGGCGTCGAAGCCGATGGCGTTTCCAAACGCATCGTAATTCATGTCCTCAACGACCTTGCCGGCCGCATCCGTCACGATTCTTGTTGAGCCGTGCGCATCGGCGCTACGCTCGATAATCAATGAATAATGATCAATGAATAAATCGCCGGAGACTCTGAATTTCTGATCAGTGATCATTGATCCCTGAAGATTGTAAACATCCACAGATTTCTCGGATTGTGCGGATTCCTCGGCCAGTACAGCGGTGCGCGCAGGGCGGGATTTTCTCACCCACCGGCGGGCGCAAAACGCCGAAATTGTTTCACTTATTGCCATAATTCCATATCACTTGTCCGTTTGACAACCGGCAAATCATCCCTTATCATGGATACTAGCACTTTCACAATTCGCCAGGCAGCACACAATAGTCAGGTGAGCGCGTCACGTGCGGCCTCCACGAGGTCTCTTATATCCGCCCGCGTCTCGCGCCCCGCCATCCGATCCCCGAGCACCCTCGGGTCGTGCACCGACGGTAGCGACTCCGCTAAATAAACCGCAAATTCATGAAGCAGGGGCTGAATCCGGCCTGGCCCCGGATCCAGCCCTAGGCGGGGGCACTCGTCTACCCAAATACTTTCCACGGGTAGGTCGTAGGCCCGGGCGAACGCCCGGCGAACGGCGATCGCAACATCGGCCGGATGATTCGCCGCCTGGCCCAGCGCTCGCACAAATTCCTCGTTAGAGCGGAACCTCCTTTTTTCAACCTCGCGGCACCGGCGAGCCGGCTCGGTGAACCAGGCGGCCGCGCCGAGAGCAGCGCAGGCCACGACCACCGCGACGAAGCCGACCATCCCGTGGCCTCTCTCGGCGGGCCCAAGGCGACCGCCGGCCGTGGCGGCCACGGTTGCGCCCTTGGCAATCAAGGCAAGGGAAAGGGCCAAGACGATGGCGAGCCCGGCTGTGAGCCCAAGGACCCTTCTCGGCCCCGACACGCGGCACCATTTCGGCCGGTCGGATTTCCACAAGCTCGGCCAGTGCTGGCGCCTCGCGCGATCCCGTAGGACCGCGCGTGTACCCGGATGGATCGCCATTGATGAGGCAAAAATTACGGACGGAATACCACTACTCAATACCGAATACGGTTCCGCGCCAGTCCGTATCGCCTGGACGCGGCGGCTCCAGGACGTTGTCAAAGGTTTCTCTGGGCGCCGCACCATCCCGCGCGAGGCAAGGGGTTCCGGCAACCAGACGGCTCCACATGCAGTGGCTATGCCGCGCAGGAAGGGCAGTCCCTCTTCAAGGAGGCTCTGCGCGACCTGTGCCACAACAGCATCGGCGCACAGCAAGGCATCCTCAAGCCGGTCAGTCGAAGGCAGAGCAATTGGCGGATATTGCGCAGCGTGGCCTGTTCCGTCGGGCTCGTCGCCCGCGGGTGGCCGCTCGCGGACTGCGCTTGGCCCGAGGACCCACTTTTTCGTTGCTCCAGTGGCGGCAGAGGGAGGCTGCAGCAGTACACGCCCCTGCGGCAGGCCGGCGTCTCGGGTGAGCCAGTCGCGGACGGGCAAATCTTTTGGGTACCTACCGTCGGAACTCCATGCGAGCTGGACCGAAAAAGCGCTCTCCCGATCGTACCACACAAAGCGGATGAACAAGCAAAGGGAAAAGAGGATGTCCCAAACCCAGATATCCTGCCCCAGTTGGTGCGGCGGCCGCTCCTGAGTCGGCCTGACACGAATACCTGCCGCTTGGAATCGCCGCTCCTGTTCCGTTGGAGGGGGCGGTCTGAATTGGGGTGCTATTTCCGCAAACGCGTGCAGAAGGCGGGCACGCACCTCGCAGTAGAGGTAATCAGTGGCGCGAGAGGGTCCCATCATTGCTGCGTCCTCCAATTTGGTGAACCACCGCGGGCAGCTGCACAAACCGTCCGCACGGGGGCCTCATCCACCGTACGTCCAACCAACCCACGCGCCCGTCAAGCCTCCGCTCACGGTGGCTGCGCCCAGACCGCCCGGACCATTCATCAGCCCCGCCCCTGTACCGGCAACAGCCGCGTCAAAGCCGATGTTGAACAGGCCCTCACCGGCAGCGGCAGTTGCGATCATCGCGCCCTCCGACATCCTGAAAGGCGGAAACTCGGCTGCCACGCCCCCAGCGCCAAACAGTCCGACCTCGTGGGTACCGATCAGAGAATACCCCTCGAGCAGGGCTCGCTCGCGGGTACCGACCCTCCATTTAAGTCCCGCAAATATCCCTCCGGGAATCTCTGCGCCGCCCAAAGCAAACGGATTGAACCCTCCTCCGGGGCTCCCCGCTCCCCAATTCCAAGACTGGTAAACCCCGAAGTGCCACTCCTCCTTCCATCTCCGGACCCACTGCCAGAAGCCGCTCCCACCAGCCGCCGGCTCGAGGTCAGCTGGCCCGAAGAAACTGATCTGGGCCTCCTTCGCCCTCGGAAACAGCGTCAACTCGGCACCGACCAAGCCACCGATTCCGAGGCGTGATTGCGGCACTGTTCCGACGGAAGAGTCGAAGAACACCCCAAAACCAAGCGCGTCCGGAGGGCTGCCCTGGACGACAGAGCCTAGCCCAACCGCCGCGATTGGCGACATCCCAATCAGGAAGCTGGTCAGGGAAAGAGTTGTGAGCACGTCCATCATCCCGATGTGCCCGCTCGGATCAAACATATTGATCGGTTCCGCACCGGCGAAGAGGAATAGATTCGCGTTGGCGAGATCGCCGGGATTTATCGTGAGGGAATC
>JAKAYZ010000191.1 GCA_021816165.1 Planctomycetota bacterium
TGATCTGGCGCATCGACAGAAGCTGCTCGATGCGCTGGTGCAAAGCGGCGAATCCATGGTGCGCGAGGAAGTGACGCCTGAAGAAATTGCCGAGGTGGTGGCGAAATGGACGAATATCCCAGTCGCCAAAATGCTGGAGGGGGATCGCGAGCGGCTCCGGCACATGGAAGCCTTTCTGCAGAAACGCCTCATCGGTCAGGATGAGGCCGTGCGGGCCGTTTCAAATGCGGTGCGGCGTAACCGGGCGGGGTTGGGTGATCCGCGGCGGCCCATCGGAAGTTTCATGTTTTTAGGCCCCACTGGAGTGGGTAAGACCGAGCTTTGCAAGGCTTTGGCGGATTTTCTTTTTGATACTGAAGATGCCATGGTTCGCATTGATATGTCGGAATTCATGGAACAGCACAGCGTCGCTCGCCTTATCGGAGCGCCGCCGGGATACGTGGGTTACGAGGAAGGCGGCGTCCTTACGGAAGCGGTACGCCGACACCCTTATAGTGTGATTCTTTTTGACGAAATCGAAAAGGCCCATCGCGATGTGTTTAACGTGCTCCTGCAAGTGCTGGATGACGGCAGGCTTACGGACGGTCAGGGGCGCACCGTCGATTTCAAAAACACCCTTATCGTCATGACCAGCAATATTGGATCCCAGGTTATTCAAGACCTGACCGGCAAAGAAAATTCCGACTGGGAAATCGAGGCCAGTGTGAAAAACCTGCTCCGGCAGCATTTCCGTCCTGAGTTTCTCAACCGAGTAGATGAAATTGTCATCTTCCACACGTTGCGTAAAGAGCAGCTTGCCAAGATCATCGATATTCAGTTATCTCATCTTGAAAAGCGACTGGCGGCTCATAACTATTCCCTGCACGTATCGGATAAAGCCAAACAGGCCTTGGCCGAACAGGGATATGATGTCACCTTTGGTGCCCGTCCGCTGAAACGTCTGATCCAGCAGCAGCTTGAAAATGCACTTGCCGGAAAGATACTCGACGGTGAAATCCCCGCGGGCGGCTCCATTAAAGTTGATGTGGATCGGCATGGGCAGTTCACTTTCAAGCCGGCAGGACCGGTGTTGGAAGGCGAAGTGGTCGAATAGCCGTTGATTCGAGGGTGTCGCAGACAGTGCCCAAAGTATGACTGAGCTAAACCAGTGCGTGTAGGAATAAACACGGTTCCCACAGACGGTGATTGCCGGCGGTAGGCCACGACGGTTTCGGCGGCATGGCGACAATCCTTGGATATTTGGTACAATGCCGGCCCTATGGCTACCTTAACTTATCGAACTGCTGGCGAATCTCATGGGCCAGCTCTTATCAGCCTTGTGGAAGGGCTGCCTGCTGGTTTACCTTTGGATGCGGAATTAATTAATCATGAATTGCGCCGTCGGCAGGGTGGTTATGGTCGTGGTGGCCGCCAACGCATCGAAACCGATGTGGTGAAATTTCTGACAGGCGTGCGCCGTGGAAAAGCCATCGGCTCGCCTGTGGTGATGGAAATACCGAATTTAGATTCCCGCCTGGATGTGGCCCCGGCGCTCGTAAAACCCCGCCCGGGTCATGCGGATCTGGCGGGTGCCATCAAGTGGTTGATGACCGATTGTCGCGAAACCCTGGAGCGCGCCAGCGCTCGTGAAACCGCCAATCGGGTGGCGGTAGGGGGGGTGGCACGAAGCTTGTTGCATCAATTTGGCATTTCCGTCATAGGTTTCACCCGGCAGATCGGTAAAGTTCGGGCGGAGGTTGACGCCGGGTGGGGGGGAGAGAAAATTCGCGAGCTTACCGCTTCCAGCGAGGTTTATTGCCCGGACGCCAAGGCCTCAAACGCCATGATCGATCTCATCCGGGAAGCTAAACAGGCGGGGGACACCTTGGGTGGTATCGTGGAAACGCACGTGTACGGTTGTCCGTTGGGTTTGGGTAGCAGCGTACATTGGGATTGGAAGCTGGATTCCCGCCTGGCGGCGGAGATCATGGGTATTCAGGCGATTAAAGGCGTAGAAATTGGGTTAGGCTTCGCGGTCGCCGAGCTTCCCGGTTCTGAAGTCCATGATCCGATTTTCTTTGATCCGTCGCTGACCAATTCGGCCTGCCTGGGCTTTACCCGTGGCAGCAATAATGCCGGCGGTCTGGAAGGAGGCATGACCAATGGGCAGCCGGTGGTGGTCCGAGCCGCGATGAAACCGATCAGCACACTGTTGAAAAAACCTATGCCCAGTGTGGACATTATCACCAAGGAAAGCGGCAAGGCTGATTATGAACGCAGCGATGTGTGTGCCGTGCCGGCCGCCGGTGTGGTGGTGGAAGCCGTGGTGGCGTTTGAAATTGCCCGCAGCCTGGTGGAAAAGTTCGGTGGAGATTCCCTGGCTGAAATGAAAAACAACTACGAAAGCTATCTCGCCGCCGCCCGTCAACTTGGGGCCTCTTAATAGCGGATGGTCCCAGCCGTTTCAGGAGACCTTCCGGTTTTCTGGCAAAGATTAGGAATTGTTCAGGATGGCGGCACGCACGGCTTTAACACACCCGTGGCACAAGGTGCTGGGGTCATAATGCGCTCCCCCTCCGGGCTGTTGGCCAAGACCCATCGCGAGCCTTTGGCCGGTAGCCGCACCAACGAGTTGTTGTAGGCTTGCATTTGCAGACTAAAGGGGTTGTTGAACTGCGTATCGCCGTTGGGTCCAGGGCGCGAGCCAGGCTTGGGAGGGGGCTGTTTGGCCATTTGTTGCTGCTTCAATAACGCAGCTTTGCCCTCCGGCGTATACTTTTGCAGGAACCCAATTTGTTTATTATTACAACTCGAACAGGTAAATACATACGCGCGAACCAGGGTATATTTTCCGCCAGCTCCGCGGAGCGGAGGAATTGCCGTCGGTGGTTCCACCTTCAATTGTTGGGTGGCGGTATCGTAGAAATACTGGTTGACGGATGTAGCATAAGGCGAATGAAATTCATAGTGGATGATATACGCAATGGCGATGATGGTAAGGACCACCGCTACGATGCTGATCACGGACTGATTGCGATTCATAGCGTCGCGAATATTGGTAGGCCGAAGATATTCTTTCCAATTGTACGGCAAAATCATAGTGGTAAGTCTCCGATGATAGTCCAACACTTCAATTGCCAAACCATGGCGGCATTGTACAGCCCGTCAAATTAGAACACGCGAATTGCCGGATAATGCCGGTCTGAAAGACCTGACCCTTCAACCCGCGAAGACGAACGTACTATAACCGTTTCCTGGTGAATTACAAATAGCGCTAATATTATCGGCGGCCCGGGACATCTGGCTAGAAGAAATCTGTAAAAAAGGTGGTTGACGGCACCGGTCATGCGACAAGGTTATATGATGACAATGCCATCTCGTTGCCAAGGCACCAGCTGAAGGAAAGGACTCTCTCCGTCCTGGATCTTTTCCACCTCGGGGAATTGGTGTAACTCACTGAAACTCATCAGTTCGCGACCAGCGGATTATCAGCATGGTAACGGAGCCTACTCTATTTTTGGGCGAGTTCGTCGCCGCGCCTGGCAGCCGCTTGCAGGGCGCTGGTGATGATGGAAAAATAATTTGCAGCTTCCATGCTTTGAATCGCCGCTTGCGTAAAGCCGCCGGGGCTGGTCACCTTTTGCCGGAGGAGTGTGGCGGATTCCGAGCTTTGGGCCAATAAGGTACCGGCACCGATGATCGTTTGACGGGCCAGAACCTGGGCGTCAGCGGGCGAAAGACCGAGTTGTTCCCCGGCGTGGGCCAGGGCTTCACACAAATAAAATACATAGGCGGGGCCAGAACCTGAAAGAGAGGTAACAGCGTTCATAGAGGATTCGTGGATTTGCAGAACCATGCCGCAGGAGCCGAAGATTTTGGTTGCTAATGCCAAATCGTCATCGGTGGCATTTTCGCCGGGGGCCAGGGCACTGGTTCCGGCTCCCACCAGCATGGGGGTGTTCGGCATGACGCGGATAACACGGGTAGATGGCAGTAGATGCCGGTTGATAAAATCGGTGGAGACAGCAGCCACAATGCTGATGACCAAAACATCGGCAGAAATGGCCGGGCGAAGTTGCTCCAGAACGGGGCCGATCATTTGCGGCTTTACCGCCAGTAAAATAGTTTGGCTTCGCTTGGCCACTGAAGCGGAATCAGGCAGAGCCGTGATGTGCAGTTGTTCCTCAAAAAAAGCACGGCGCTGCGGGTTGGGGTCGGCCGCCAGCATTTGCTCTCCGCGATAAATGTTGGCGGCAAGAATGCCGCGGCCGATGGCCTCGGCCATATTACCTGCTCCAATAAAGCCAAGTGCAATATCGCTTTTGATCATATGCATATCCTGTCGATGTGTTTCGATATTCAAAGGGAAGCCGGTACCTCGCAGGTTTAATGCAGCGGGGCTTTAACGGCGGCGACTTTTGGAATGGGCATCTTGAATTCTTCAAAAGCCCGGCGGAAAATCGGGTATTTCAGCAGCCGCCGCAGGTGCATCACGTGGTGATGTTCAAACGGGTTGTACAGGGGATCCCCTACGTAAGCGATGCGCCAATCTACCAGCGGGCAGGTCAGGTAGTAAACTTGGGCTTGGGTGAAACGCCCCGAAAGCAAAAGTGGAAAAAACAGGTTCGGTGGTGGAAAGGCGGTGAGATAGGGTTCAGCGACCGCCCCCAGCGTTCCGCAGACGCCGTGTTTAAGCAGGTGCGGGCACCATCCACCATAGTTGGGGTTGTGCAGAGAGAGTAGTTCAAAGCTGGCGACATGAAATGCGACAGAACCGGGCAGCCATTGGCAGGAAGGCAGGTAGTGCTCCAGGGAATACCAGCCGCAGTAAATGGCTTCATCAGGACAATTTTCAGCCTGAAAGAAGGCGGGTGTATCTTGCAGTGCGACGGGCATACTGGTGTTTTGCAAAATGAAAAGTGCGGTGTGGCGTAACAGGCGGTCATACTGGCTGTAGGGGTCTTGTCCATGGAGGCCCCGGGCGTCGAAGTAGGCCACGCCGCGCAACCCTGCCTTTTGAACGCGAACGGAAGTCCGAATCATGTTGCGCACCATTTGTGGCGAGGTACCATCCAGCCGACTGACCATTAAGGGAATGTGGGTTTGCAACTTGCCAATGCTTCGAGTCCAGTTGGGCATGTACATGGGATTATTTTCCATACCCAGGGCCGCATCGGGCTGATACCACAAGGTCATCAAGTCGTTGTCCAATGCGGTGGAACTGGGTTTTTGTTGGAGGTAAATGCTGTCGGAAAGAAGTTGCCTGGTAAGGCCGACCACGCCAAAAAGCTTGAGCTGGAGTTCCCGGAGTTTGCGGCGATTTTTTTCCAGATAGCGACGCTGGCTCAAGCGAACTAATTCTGGCAGTTTCTTTTGGACCTCCTTTTTCATTGCCGTTAAGGCGTGATAGTCTTTTTGAGCGACGGCACTGTTGCCATGAATATGAACGGTTTGGCTGATTCCGCCCGGACCGATGTAAACGGCAAGAATGGGCAGCAGTTTTGCGAAAGCCGCCTGGCGACGGATGGGTGGCAGCAAGCCTACGCGGTGGACGGCGTTGCTCAGGGCTTGTCCAAAGTGCTGCAATGCTAACTGGGCGGCCTGCGTAACGGGTGGACCGCCGGCCAGCGGAGTGGGCTTGGACACTCCGGTTGGTTCAGCAGATGTGGTGGCCAGGGCATTAAGTTTGGCTATACCGTCGGTAAGTTGCCCGACTTGGTCATGCAGGCTCTGCTGAATCTGTTGGAGTTCCAAAGT
>JAKAYZ010000192.1 GCA_021816165.1 Planctomycetota bacterium
ACGCCGCCGCCAACGGTTCCGCATCCTAAAAGCCCGACACCAATTTTTATGTGCTGCATATCGGCCCATTACGTTTAATCAGCGGTATAAGGGGCCTACGATAGCCACGGCCTGAACCGCCGACGCACTCATTCGACAGGTATTGTGCACGCAAATGCCCAAAATTTGTATGGCAAGCCGCCTATCGTCGCCGGCGGGTGGGAAAACGCCCGTGAATGGGCCGGGGAGCGGCGGGTGCCGTCGGAGAAGACTCAAATGACGTGGGGGCATAACCTTCCGTTGCCGCCCCACTTCGATGCTGCCCCCCCGCTGGGGACGACCGCCCCCCATTACCATGTTGATCGGGCCGGCGGTTCGGTTCGGGGCTGGGAGTAAAGCCGGGAATCTGCGCCGGTTCCAACAATACGTTGGTGAGCTTTTCAATCTCCGTCTGCATTTGCCCCTGCCCATTGGCGACAAACGTATACGCCTTGCCTCCCGCACCCATCCGGGCCGTGCGGCCAACGCGGTGGACATATACTTCCGGGTCTTCCGGGACGTCATAATTAATGACATGAGTAATTTCATGAACATCAATGCCGCGGCTGGCCAGATCAGTCGCCACGAGAATATTAATTTTCCCATGTCTGAAGCCACGCATCACGCGTTCCCGCTTGTTTTGCATCAGATCACCGTGGATGGCCGACGCGTTGAACCCGCGTTCATTCAGTGCATTGGCCACTTTGTCGACGGTACGCTTGGTGCGGCAGAAGATAATCGCCAGACCGGGCTTTTCAGCCGTCAGCAACAGCTTGAGCGCCCGCAATTTATCCCACGGATTTACCGCGGCGTAATATTGCTGAGCGCGGGCATTAGTTTGAGTGTCTTCAGGTTTTGCGGTGAATATCGTCTCCGGATTTCGCATGTGCTGCTGCACCATCCGGTTAATCTCATCTGAGATGGTGGCCGAGACAAATATCATCTGCGGCTGGCTTCGGCAGGCGTTGATGATTTTCCGGACGTCATCCCGAAAGCCGATGTCAAACATGCGGTCTACTTCATCAAAAACCAGATGCCGCACACGATCCAGTGGCAGCAGCCGCCGATCGTATAAATCTAATATGCGCCCCGGCGTGCCGACAATGACGTGGGGTTGGCGTTCCATCGCCTTTTCGTCGTGGAGTAATTTGCGCCCCCCATAGACACAGGCGATACGGGTGTGTTTGTGCCTGGCAAAGCGTACCATCTCACCTTCCACCTGCACGGCCAATTCGCGGGTGGGCACTACAATGAGCACCTGAAAACCGCCAGTGGCGTCCAGCTTTTGCAGCAGCGGCAATCCGAAAGCGGCGGTCTTGCCTGTACCCGTACGGGCCTGCCCGAGCACATCGCGTCCCGCCAACACGGGTGGAATCATGCGGCTTTGTATTTCCGATGGTTCTACAAAACGTATTTCGGCCAAGGCGCGCAGGATGGCGTGCTCTACACCAAGCTTCTCAAATGCAACTGGGATGGGTAATTCGGGGGAATGTGTCAAAAAATGTTCTCCTAACGTGCTATCGTATTGCAAAATTATAAATATATCAAAACCACGTGGACATAAGGCCATCGGAACAGGCCGGGCATCGGCCTCAATCTGTGAGCCTTAAGTTACAGCATTACCATGGCTTATGTTTAATTTTTTCCTTTGGCGTCATCGGCATCGTAGGCATCCACGCGCTGGGTGCCGGCCACATCGCAGCGGACGATACTCAACGCTTTGCCGGTTTGCTCGTCAATTTCAGCAATGATGCCGCACATGCGTGGGTCGCCTGTTGCGACATCAAAAAACATATGCATGCCGGTAATAAGATGCTTGAGCACCACATCTTTGCGTCGGCCCAAAATGCTGTCATACGGCCCGGTCATGCCAAGATCAGATACAAACGCCGTACCGCCCGGCAGTACCCTTGCATCGGCTGTAGGTGTGTGGGTGTGCGTACCAAAATTCAAACTTACCCGGCCATCGAGGTGCCAGCCCATGGCAATTTTTTCACTGCTTACCTCGGCATGAAAATCCACCACCCGCACCTTCACGTCCCGGGGCAACTCGGCAAGGATACGATCAACGGCATGAAACGGGCAATCCAAGTGTGGCGACATATTGGTGCGACCCATCACCTGAATAACCGCCACACTGACATCTGATGCGGTTTTGGCGATGGCGTAACCTTTTCCCACAGCCTCGGGGGCAAAATTGGCCGGGCGAATCAATCGATCGGAAGATTCCAAGAGGGGAAGCAATTCACGCCGACGGTAGGTGTGATCGCCCATGGTGCAGACGTGTACACCGTAACTGCGCAATTTTTCAAACATGGGAGGCGTCAGGCCCGAGCCGGCGGCGGCATTTTCGGCGTTGGCTATGACCAGATCAATCTGATGCTCTTTAACGACCTGACCGAGCCGCTCCATTACCACATGCCGACCCGGTTTACCGACAATATCACCAATACATAAGATTTTGATCGCCATTTCACCCGACTTTGCCGACACGAACCAATCACTGCAGTCTAACCGCCAAGTTGGGGGCGTCAAGGCGATCGGCATGCGAACTTGCTAATGATTACCCGCACCGGTCGATTGATGCTCCAAGGCGTTGGCCATATCCTGCGCTTCGCTGGCGCTCAACTTCGGATTGTTTATCTCAAATATGGTTCCATCAGGTTTGGTAAATTTCCACCCGGTCGATGTGCGGGTTTCCCTGATACCAAAGAAGGGCGCACCTGGCTGATGATGATTCAGCATTAAAAACAGGCCGAGGGAACATATCGCAATGACAAATAAAAACACATAGGCCAGAATGCCCCCGGCGGAACCGCCCCGCGACGCTTGCTGTAGGGAGCCCCCGCGATAAGTACCGGGGGCGACCATTGGCGGCATCGTGGTGCCGGGCGCGAATGGAGCGCCGCAACCTTGGCAGTTCATTTCAGTTGGCGGAAGGCTGGCACCCGTGGGAAAGGCGGTACCGCAATACGCACATTGCAGCGCATTCATATAGTGAACCTCCTTGATAAGACGCCTGCAAAATATAGACGGGCATAATGACTACTGGTTGTTGACGCCCGCACGCTGCCCAACGGAGTTTATCGCCAACGCCGCCTGCGCAAAAGTGGATGCAAACCGAGGAAAATAGACTGCGAGAATGCAGACGCGGAACGCTCCGGCCCGATGGGTATGGCACCAGCCCGCAGGGCACCGACAGCCGACCTTTCAAGCTGAAGGAAGACCAATTTCGTCCCCCACCGATGTTGACTACGCGCTGACCTCCTGTATCTATCACCTCCAGATGACTGGCAAACTTTTACGGCACCATCCACACCATTGAAGTGCCCCAATCACCCGGGCAAATTGGCGCTTAATTCACGGCACCTGAGTTGGGAACTTAATCACCACGGAGGGAGGCGTTTGAGACATGACGGTACACGCCGGGAGAGGCGTTTAAGTTTGAGCATCTTTCCGACTGCAGTGTTTTCTCGCGTCGCACCGCCAGTTGTCAGACGGATGCGGCTTCCCATCACCACCCCGGCGATATGACCCCGCGCTTCCCACGGCGCATGCGAGGACTCAAATGCAGCCCGTGTCAATTCAACCCACTTATTATGGCCGCGGCTGATCCACATGGGGCCAAAGATTGCCTGCCGCACCTCTTTGGCGCTAGCGGTATTACGACGAAAATCTTCAATGAATGAATAATAACCGCTCCCTTCGCCGCTGATTATGCCCAACGGCTTTCCCGCCAATGTACTGAATGTGGCCAGATGCATCCAACGCTTTTTCCGCGAGCGGTAAATCCATAGACCGTAGGCCGTGCGTTGGCCGATTCTGCGTGATCTGATGGCGATGTGGTAAGCACGTCCCACGTGCCAGCGATAAGGGAATAATATATGTTCACCAGTACCTTCACCACCAAACCGCCCGGGGTGCCCCCCTGGTGCTGCGTACAGCACCCGCACCCAGTCGCCCGGCCTGACCGCCTTGTGATGGATCGCAGGGACCGGGTTCCATATGGAAAAAATAATAACATGGCGGCCGTTGGTCAATTCCTGCAGGCCGCAGTAGCCATGCGAAAAGCCGCACACCTGAAAATAGCTGCCACGCTGCGACTTTAGAACCTTAACTGAATTGTAAACTGCGACTGCGGGCGGGGCATGATAAACCAGTAAAACACTTTGAGCCGCCCGGGGTTTTGCTCCAGCCATCAGGAATGCCACACTGATGATCACCACCCGCGGCCAGAACTGGGCACCGAGCTGCCTGCGGCTGGGCTTACTCAATGGCGGATATGACGGCATATGACAACTCTTTTATCTGTCCACTGTATAAACCTATGGCCGATAGATGGCAGTATACCATTCCAGTTCTACCGCCAGCCCATTGGCCACCACCCCAAAGCATTACACGCAACGCCGAGGATTTCAAAGTAATTATGCGGCTGCAATGAAGTGCCGCGCGGAAATGTCTCGGCCGCATTCACCGTATCGGACAAACCGACGCCTGCCACCTTCAAAACCTTTTCGCCAACGATATTCGCGAGGATAAAGTCTATTTCCGGCTAATCGCTTAGGCGTGGCAAGCCTCAATAATGCATATCCGTTATTTGACGGGGCGCAAAGCTGGCACGAAGGGCGTTAAGCACCACTATCACGTCAATGGCCTCTTGGATAATAGCGCCAGCCACAGGCGTCAAGAACCCGGCCGCCGCAAAAGCCACTGCGCCCAGTGATAAGATAATCCCCCCTAGTGCCGATTGCAGTGCTATGCGCCGCAGTCGCTTTGCTATGTGCAAAAACTCATCCACTCGGTGCATGGAAGAATCGAGTATCACGGCTGCGGCAGCTTCCGAGGTAACGTCTGACGTTTTGCCAAACGCGATGCCCACCGTCGCCGCCAGCAGCGCCGGTGCGTCGTTAATGCCATCGCCCAAGTATGCGGTGCGGCGCAGAGACGTTTCGGCTTTTACGATGGCCAGTTTTTCTTCGGGTGTCTTTTCGGAATAAATAATATCAATGCCTACACGCCTGGCCACATCATGTGCTTCGGCGGCGCGGTCGCCGGTAAGGAGAATCCTTCGGTCAATGTTGTGCCTGAGTCCAAGGTGCTGCATAAATTTTGTAACTTCAGCGCGTGGTTCATCCCTGAATTGCAAGACCGCGGCATATTTGCCATCGAGTAGAACCACGCACTCCAGACCAACCGCTGTTGGCGGCAGCTTCGCAGCCATCGTTGCCGACAGACTTTTACGGCAAGTAATTTCAACGCGCCGACCGGCGACAGTGCCCAGCAGGCCATGGCCCGGTGGCTCGCGCACATCATCCGCGGGCAGAAGTTCACTGCGGAGAGATTCCCATGAGGCTAATATGGCCCGCGCCAGCGGATGCTTAGAGTATTGCTCCACGCTCGCGGCATATCGCAGGACGTCAGCGGGTGAGATATCCTCCGCTGCAATTACGCCAGTAAGGCGCGGTTCGCCATAAGTGAGCGTGCCGGTTTTATCAAAAAAGAACGTTTGGCACGTTGGCAGTTGCTCCAGCACGGCCGGGTCTTTGACAATAATGCTGCGCCGCGCGGCGAGAGAAATCGCGCCGATAATTGCTACGGGAATGGCAATAAGCAGGGGGCAGGGTGTGGCAACAACCAACACCGCCAAAAATCGCACTGGATCGTGCGATGCAATGCCCGCCACCAGCGCAATCAGAACCGCTACCGGAGTGTACAAA
>JAKAYZ010000193.1 GCA_021816165.1 Planctomycetota bacterium
CGGGTTGGGCAACATCGTCATCATCCATAAACAGCAGGTATTCGCCACGGGCGGCCCGGGCGGCGGTATTGCGTGCCGCCCCCAGATAACGATTTTTCTGGCAGATGATGGTCCAGCCCTTGGTGGAGAATTCCGGCTCCAGCGAGCTTAAAAAGCGGATGGCGGCGGGATCGGTACTGCCGTCATCGCAGAGAACCACCTCCAGATGAGGGTAATCCTGATTGCGTATGGATTGCAAAGCCCGCGCCAGGAGAAGCGGGCGATTGAAATGACAAATACATACGCTGACCAGCGTTGCCGCGGCCTGATCTTTGGGCGGCAAGGTCAAAACCGGGTCTGGGCATCTGGCCAGCAGGCGCTCGTGCCAGGTTAGCCATTGGGTAGTGCCCGCTGCCGGATCACATGCCGGCTCGATCGTGGCATGGTCTGCATCCGAGACCAGATTCAGGCGGCTTGCCGCAGCTTGCGGTTGCGTGCTCCAGAGCACGTCGGCCATCGAAATCATTTGCCGCTGCATGAAAGCGGCCTCAAGTTCTTCCACCTGATGTAGAAATGATGGCTGGTCCGACCCTGTCCGTGGGGCAGGATGGTCCAAGCCGACGACAAATCGCGTATGCCGGAAGGCCCAGCCTTGATGTTTGGCCAGCATACTGTGGTAGCCGACTCCGGGCCACAGAGGCAGATGCACGAGGTTCAGGCGATCTTGCTGGTTAAGCAGAAACTGTAACAGGAGGTAGCTGGTTTGGGCCGGGCCGGCGGGTTCCACGCGCACTGCGGGCATAGCCGGCAGTGGCACAAAGCCTATTTTTTTGTCGCGATAATAACCGGTCCAGAAACGGAGGTTGTGCGCCGGAGAGTTCGGACCGGGCAGATAAAGTACCTGCACATGATGGCCCGCTGCGGCCAAGGCGGCGGCCAGCGGGTCGGTGGCTGTGGGCGCACCGGAATCGGTACCGGATAAAACGGGCCGCAGCAGGCAAATATGCAGCGGCATATTCGGGCTAGAAAGTCGGCCCGCAACTGGCCGTGCGGTGGTAACTGCCGAATCGGCGGTGGTAAAGTTGTCTTTTTCGCCGACGGTTAAAACCATTCACCAGTGGTCCTTTCTGCTGTGATATTAAACGATTGGCAGGGGCCGGGGTTGCAAAATATTGCGGATTTTCTTCATTGGATCATGTGCAGCCACAGCGCGGTGGCCAAACCCCAAATGAGGCTCAGCAAGATGACAAACAAAAAGGCTGTATGGCCAAAATCCACGCCCAGCCAGCCTTTGTGCATCCAGAAAGGGAAGACTACAAATAACGTAAACGCCGCCGCCAGCAAGCCAAACAGGAGACCGCGTTTAAATACCGAAGCCGCAAAGAATGGCAATAGAAAGACCAGGCCGAAGATGCCGCCCCATACCAGATGTTGATAAAACCGCCATTTGGTGTAATCGCCGGAAAGGCTGCAATGCAGCAGGCCAAATAGATTCGCCCGACCGCTGAGCCACGCCGCACCAGCACTGATCAAACTGCCGAATATACCGGCGGCGAAAGTCATGGAAATTTCGCGCGGGACGCTGCTGGAAGTACCGGCGGTAGCCATACAAACTCCTTGGGACAAACCCGATGGAGCATAGCATGGACGCGGGGCTGTTTATTTTCAAGTGGCGCGCGGATGAGCGCTGTCGTAGGCCTCGCGAATACGGTGCGTGGTCAGGTGGGTGTAAATTTGCGTGGTGCTCAGGCTTTGGTGCCCCAGCAGTTCCTGCACGGACCGTAAATCAGCCCCATGGTTGAGCATGTGGGTGGCAAAGCTGTGCCGCAGCGTATGCGGGCTGATGTCCGGGTCCAGATGGGCTTCCAACAGGTATTTATCCAGCTTGCGTCGCACGGACCGCGTGCTTAACCGCTGGCCGTGCTTGTTAATGAACAGCGAAGACACGGAACTTCCGGCGGGCACGGTGGAATTGCGCATGGGCAGATACTTCTGAATGGCGTTCATGGCGGTTTGGCCGACGGGGTTCAGGCGTTCCTTTTTGCCTTTGCCGCGCACCTTGATGACATTGCCGGAAAAATCCACATCCTCGATGTTCAGCCCCACCAGTTCGCTCACGCGCATGCCGGTGCTGTAAATAACTTCCAGCATGGCCTTATCCCGCGAGCCCAGCAGGTCCGTATCTTTGGGGGTTTGCAACAGCCGGTTGACCTGCTCTTCGGTCATAAATTTGGGCAGGCGCTTTTCCAGCTTGGGTGTGCGAATGGTGAGCATGGGGTTGTTGCCGGTGAGGCCGCGCTTGTTGAGGAATTTAAAAAAGCTTCGCAGTGTGGCCAGTTTCCGGGCCATGGTGGCTTTGGAATAATTCTGTTCGCGCATCTTCTGCAGGTAGTTGCGCACGTCATCGACGTTGGCGTTGACCAACAGATGATCAAGCTGCTCGGGCGAAGGTTCCGTGGTCTGGGTCGCGGTAGCTGGGGTGGCGGTTGGGGCTGGTGTGGGCAGAGTTTCCGCCGCCTTTACGGAGGGTACGGCGGCCACCGGCGGAGTGCCCGGATTGGCCAAAAATGCCCCGAATTGTTTGAGATCAGCACCATAGCAGCGGCTGGTATAACTGGAAAAATGCCGTTCAAATTGCAGGTAGTTGAGGAAATCTTGAACACGTGCTGGGAGAATGAAGGTTTCCATGATGAAAGTACCGCCTCTATACCGGGGGGCGTTTTTGGGCTTTTCCATAGGCCTCAAAACGTCGCGCTACCGGCACGACAACAGGATGTCATTCAGAGCGGCTTCCAGCCTCTCTGCCACGATTCCCTCTGCGGCCTTTAAGCGGCCGGATTTTCAGCGAAACTTATCGAAAAATCCCGGCATGGGCACCTCTGTTGACCCTGGCCGGCATCTATCAGTTTGCCGCTTGCTCCGAACACTTCTATCGGCTGTTTGGTTACTCGGACTGAACGCAGCGGATGATTTTGGAGGGGTGATTTACCCAGCGGCGAACTTTGATAAAAACAGCAGTTTGTATCGGACGGTGCGGGCCTATAACTTGAGAGATAACCAGCAGGCTTGCAATTCTGGTCCCAAGCGCCATAATTCGGTGCTTCGCGGCTGTCGCGGGGCGACGCTCAGCTGCAGCCGCGTTGACGGTACGCCAGGGGCCGCCAGCCCCGATGAATATCGGACGGCAGAGAACCCCCGGGTTACCTGGCAGCAGCGCTGGTTCGCCGCCACCGTGGATGGATCAGCCGTGATTTTGAAGATTGGAAACAACGGCATATGGATTACGCATTAGCGGTTGCAACGGCTCTGGGAGCCTTGAGCATTTATCTGCTTTTGCCGCGGGGACGTGGCTCGCTGGTAAAAACCGGCGCGCTGGTGGGCGTGTTGACCCTGGGTGCGGCCATTCTTTATATGGTGCGCTGGGTGGGCCATCATGAAGCGGTGAGTCAGGGCGCGGGGCTGAGTCTCTTTTTTTATCTGTTTGCGATCATTGCGGTTATCTCGGCCACGGCGGTGATATGTCATCCCCGACCGTTGTATAGTGCGCTCTATTTTGTTCTGCTGACCCTGGCCATAGCGGGGTTGTTTATTTTACTGCTGGCGCAGTTCATGGCCATCGTGTTGATTATCATTTACGCCGGTGCCATTTTGGTGACTTACATTTTTGTCATTATGCTGGCGAGTCCCGGCGGTAATGTGGCCGTGGCCGATTACGACCGTTTAACGACCGATCCATTGCTGGCGATACTGGTCAGCTTTGTGCTGCTGGGCACAGTGCTGCAACTGATGTTTACCGGTAACCCGCGGAATTTTATGGGCGCACGACCGACCGGTTCGGTTGCGGTTGGCCTGATGAAGGGCCACCAACCCTTCAGCGGTAAGGCGGCGAGGGTTGATCGAAAGCCGGCTCCGCCGATCGGTGGTATGGAACTGTTGGGCGTAAACGTATATTCGCAGTATGCGTTGCCGTTGGAACTGGCCGGTATTTTGCTGACCATTTCCCTGGTCGGAGCGGTGATGATTGCCCGCAAGAACGAACCTGTCACCGGGGTACTCGGGACAGGCCAGATGCCGGCGGAATAATTCCGCGGTAAAAAAAGGAATCGGTGATGCCGGTGATGAGTCAAGCGGTCTTATATCAATACCTGACGCTGGGCGCAGTGTTATTTGTGCTGGGCTTAATTGGTTTTGTGGCCCGCCGCAACATGATCCTGATATTTCTATCCACGGAAATCATGTTTCAGGGGGTGGCCGTGAACCTGATTGCCTTTGGCCGGTATTGGATGAATATGGACGGCCAGTCGTTTGTGATTTTTCTTTTGACCATAGCCGCAGCGGAAGCATCCCTGGCCTTGGGGCTGGTGATATTGTTGTTCCGGCGGCGGGAAACGTTGGACGTGGATGTGTGGTCGGAAATGCAAGGGTAAGCGCGCGAAGATGAGCGGAGATTGAGCCAGTGGGGGATGGAAACGCGAGAATGGAATCGGCGGCCAGCGCCCCAGCCGCGGCGGATGGCCGAACGGCTCAAGGCCGGGCCGGAATGAAGTTATAGCCGGAGAGTTTTCAACTTATGCTGCCAGATTTGTCCATCATGCAGAGCGTTGCTCTGATACCCATATTTCCGCTGCTGGCGGCGCTGATCATCACGTTGTTTGGGGCCCGCGTACTCAAAGCGAGGTCCTGGATGCCGGCGGTGATCGGTGTGGCGATTTCAGCCGTGCTGGCATTGTCGTTGCTGGTGATGTTTCAACGGCGGAATATTGTCGGGGTCCATCAGCTCACGCTATACCATTGGATCAGTTCCGGTGGATTTTCCATTCCGATCGGCATTTATGTCGATCCGCTGACGAGTCTATTTCTGGCGTTTATCACGTTTGTTTCGACGTTGATATTTATTTACTCCTGCGGGTATATGCAGGGGGATTACGGCTACTTCCGCTTCTTTGCGTACATGAGTCTGTTTGTGTTTTTCATGTGTACGCTGGTGCTGGCGGATAACTTTGTACTGCTGTATTTAGGCTGGGAAGGCGTGGGTCTGGCCAGCTACCTGCTGGTGGGTTATTACTATACCAAGCCAGCAGCGCGGGAGGCGGCCAAAAAGGCGTTTATCGTCAATCGCATCGGCGATACCTGTTTGGCCATTGCCATTTTCATTATTTACCTGGTTTTTCATACTGAAACGTTCAGCCGGATATTTTACTCCAGCGACCTTCAGAATGCCGGGTTTCTGGCGGCGCATCATGGAATACTGATCTGGATTGCACTGCTGCTGATGTTTGGGGCCTTTGCCAAATCGGCCCAGTTTCCGCTGCACGTGTGGTTGCCTGATGCCATGGAAGGCCCCACACCGGTTTCGGCTCTGATTCACGCCGCCACCATGGTTACCGCTGGCGTGTACCTGATTGCCCGTTGTATGCCGCTCTTTACCCTGGCCATGCCGGTGCTGCATCTGGTGGGGGTGGTGGGTTGTTTCACCGCCTTTATGGCCGCCACCATTGCCGTGTGTCAATATGATATGAAGCGGATATGGGCCTATTCCACGGTCTCGCAGCTTGGCTACATGTTCATGGCGCTGGGCGTGGCTTCCGGCACGGCGGCGGTATTTCATGTTTTTACCCACGCCTTTTTCAAGGCGCTGCTGTTTTTGTCCACAGGATCGGTGATGCACGCGATGGGCGGCGAATTGGATATCCGGAAAATGTCTGGTATTCGCAAGGTGATGCCCATTACCGCCGGCTGCCTGTTGATC
>JAKAYZ010000194.1 GCA_021816165.1 Planctomycetota bacterium
CCCTGCAGGGAAAGCCCGAGGGTGCGGCCATTTTTGCCGCCATGCAGCGTCTGGTACACCATCTCGATCCGACAAGACCAGTTACCTGCGCCATGAATAATGGTTACAGCCGCCGTGGATTTATGTCCGTGGAAAATTTATTGGGCATCAATTATCATGGCAGCATCTATCCGAAATTGCATCGCATGTACCCGGACAAAATGATCTTCGGTAGCGAAGATTACAACTGCTTCAGTGCCAGAGGTGTGCTCCATACGTCGCGCCAGACCGGACTTTGCTCGGAGTACGGTGCGGAGTTGAAATCTCCCCGGTCGTGGTTTGCCAATCACGAGCCTTGGCGCGCCTGGCGACCGGTCGCTGCGCATCATTACGTGGCGGGCGAATTTATCTGGACGGGCTTTGATTATCGCGGCGAGCCGAATCCCTTTGGCTGGCCGGCCATCGGCAGTCAGACGGGGACCATGGATTTATGCGGCTTCCGTAAGCCCTGCTATTACTATTGGCGGGCGTGGTGGAATAAATCGCCTTCAATTTATATTTTTCCCGCTTGGACATTTAATAAAACCATGATCGGTAAGCCGGTGCGCGTCCGTTGCTATTCCAACTGCCATCGCGTTGAGTTATTCCTGAACGGCAAAGGCCTGGGATCAAAAACCATGCCGAAGTTCGGGTATCTGGACTGGAAGGTGCCTTACGCGCCGGGCACCCTCACCGCCATTGGATATGACGCCGGGCGTAAAGTGGCACATATGACCCTGCATACCGCCACATCACCGATTGCATTGCGTTTAGTCGACGAATATCCACATCTGCTGGCCGATGGGGAGAGCGTTGCGCCCATTGCTGTGGAGGTTGTCGATGCCCATGGACAGGTTGTGCCCATGGCGGACAACATGGTTCATTTTAAGGTGACCGGTGCCGGGCAACTCGCGGGTGTTGCCAATGGCGATCCTGTCAGCCATGAAAGGAACCTTGCCGATTCTCGCCGCGCCTTCCATGGACTGTGCATGGTGCTGGTGCGGGCGGGACACACACCGGGAATTATTAACATTAACGCGCACGCCGCCGGCCTTACGTCCGCCACCTTGACCATTCACACCAGCCGTGGCGGAAAGCAGCCGACACTGCAACCGTGAATGCTGCTACGATGCCGATGTTAAGCCGCCGAGATCGTCCCGGCAGTTTTCTTTTCCATCGATTTCAAGATACCAGATCGCCAGGAATGGTGCGGTCATTGTTTTGGTATATTGTTAATTTCATCTGCACTTGTATGCGTTGTCTGCGGTTAAACAAATAATCCGTTACGGGTATTAACGAACCGTTAATTGCGCCGATGTACGCAGCTGATACTTTCATTCATATGTTACTTGGCGTTATTTCGCGTCCTCCGCGCACTTTGGCGATGAATTAAAATATCCATTTGCACCGCCGCAGGAGTTATATGGCCTCCGGCTTGCCGGTGGTTGGTGCATTGGCGGATAGCGAACGCGCCGCGATAGGCGCTGGCGGGTTTTGCATGTTTACAAAGCCCGGAGCTATGCACCTGGGCGAGTGAAGCCCGTCAGCATGGCGGCGATCAGATAAGTGGCTGTTCTACCGTGGCGATTTTTTGAACTGGGGCGATTATCCGATTACACTTCCTGCCTTGCGGTGCGGTTTTACCGGTGGCGGGCCGGGAGTCGGCTGGCGGCGACGCACCTACCATTTTTGGCTTATCCGGGGTTTGCCCATGGCGGTTCCGAGTCCTCATTTGCCGGTATTGCGGTTCTGTGGCTTGCTGGCGGGCGATGCCGATCAACTCGCCGCCGCGCGGAACGAACTTTCCCAGTGGTATGGACCGATTCATTATGCCACGGAGCCTATCGCCTTTAATTTTACCGAATACTACACGCCGGAGATGGGGCCTCATCTGCTGCGCCAATGGGTACGATTTTCAACCCTTTTTGCACCCGACCAACTCGCTCGGTGCAAGTTGGAGACTAATATGTCCGAGATTTTGCTCGCCCGGCAATTGGCCTCGGCCGTTCGCCGACCTGTGAATATCGACCCGGGTTACGTGACGCGCAGCAAGGTGGTACTGGCATCGACGAAAGATCACGGACACCGCATCTATCTGGAGCAAGGCGTTTACGCGGAAGTCACCCTGCACTGGACCGCCGCCGGGTGGGGGTTTTCACCCTGGACATATGCCGACCATCAAACGCCGACGGCTACAAAATTTTTTACCGAATGCCGCCAATATTATTTCCGGCAATTACAGCTTACCATGGCCATTCCCAATACAGAAAAACTCGACAGACCCACCGAAACCGATGCACCATCGAAACGCCAGACGCCGGGGGAGCACTGAATTGATCGAGATAGGCATGGCGGTTGTGGCGGTAGCCTTTTTCCTTGGCCTGACAGGCACGGCCTTGGTACGCCGGATGTCAGGCCGCATCGGCCTGATTGACATGCCGGGACAACGCAAAGTGCACGATAAGCCCATCGCCCGCAGTGGGGGTATTGCGATATTCTGGGCGATTGGCCTGCCGATACTTATCGGCTACGGCGCGACTTTTTTTATCCATACTCCCCTTATTGAACATATCCTGCCGGCATCCACTGCCACATACATTCCCGGGGTGCTATTCGACCGGCCGTTGATGCTGATACTTTTCCTCTGCACGCTGGGTATTCATCTGCTCGGGCTTGTTGATGACAAAAAAGCGCTTTCCGCCGTGCCCAAGTTGATCGGCCAGTTGGTCTGTGCCGCTTTGCTGGTGGGCCTCGGCGAGATGATTGAGCCGGGGGGGTTTCGCATTCTGACGGCGCTTGATCATCTTGTGCCCGGCGGCTTTTGGATATCGGCAATAATCAGTGTGCTGTGGATCGTCCTGCTGACCAATGCATTTAATTTCATGGATAACATGGACGGGCTGTCGGCCGGGGTGGCCATTATCTGCGGGAGCATGTTTTTGGTTGCGGCCCTTATTCACCATCAGTTTTTTATCGGTGGTTTACTGCTGTTGTACATTGGTGCAGCGGGAGGCTTTCTGGTGTTTAACTTCCCGCCGGCCAGCATATTCATGGGGGACGGGGGGAGTATGGTGCTGGGTTTTTTCCTTGGAGCGCTGACCATCCGAACCACTTTTTATTCCGGTCAAGGGAGATGGTATACGCTTTTTATGCCGCTGATTGTTACCGCCATCCCCCTTTATGATCTGCTGGTGGTGTCGATCGTCCGATTGCGCCGGGGGCGAAGCCCCATGCAGGGGGATACCAATCATTTTTCGCACCGCCTCACCCGCCACGGCTTCAGCAAAAAGGGGGCTGTGATGGTGATCTATGCCGCGACACTGGCGTGCGGGCTTTCCGCCCCGCTGCTGGCGTTGGTCAGCAGTACGGCGGCGATTCTGGTTGGCGGCCAGACCATTGCCATACTTTTAATTATCGCCGTTCTGGAAAGGGTCGGAGAGCACACAAAATGAACAGCCAAACCCGCACCCATTTTGCACGCGCGGCGTTGCTGGTAATTTTATTGGTGCTCTGCTACCGCATGACCATCAACGAGGGGATTGATGATGGATTCATCGGCACGCTGTCCACCCAGCTTTCCGGGCTGCCGGTGGCAGTGGAAATTGCCTGTGCGGCCGCATTGGTCATGCTTTGTTCGGGTATTGGATTATTGGTAGAAACGCCGCGGCGCTGGCCACTTTGGGCCGGGCTCTTTGCCATTACCAGTCTGTCGGTGGCGGCCTTCGCCGATGCACTGGCGGCGTCAAACCATTTTGCGGCACTGGTGGGTGCCTGCGACTTTTCCATGAATCTGCTGGCCGGCTGGACGATTGCCCTGCTATGCAATTCCGCCAATCGTCGGGCCTTGGCCATCAGTATACTGGCCACACTCGGTGCCGTGCTGGCGTTTAAGGGTTTATACCAGCACTATGTTGAAATACCGCAGACCATTGCACAGTTCTCCCATCATCCGAGCCGCTGGTTGGCGAGCATCGGGATTCGACCGGGCAGCCCGTCGGTACGTCTATTTATATCCCGCCTGAAAAGCCGGGAAGTGACCGGCTTCGGCTCTGACAACGACCAGTTTGGCGAGGCGTTGATCCCGCTGATCCTGCTGAACCTGATGTTGGCGCTGACATGGCGCCACTGGGCGCGGCATCGGCCCGCACCGGGTAGTACCACAGAGCGCAAAGCGATACGGGGCGCTGCAGAGGCCCAGAAAGTGGTTGCCAGCACCACCCGCCACACGGTCGTCATTGGATCAGTTTTTGCCGGTATCGTGCTGCTGGCGGAATTCTGCGTGCTGTATTTTACCCGCAGCAAAGGCTCAATAGCTGCCACCGTGCTGTGCGCGGGTGCCCTGCTGGCGGGGTTGGCGGGGGCACCATACGTGGAGCGTCTGCGGCACCGATTGTTCTGGCTCCTGGTTTTGTTCGCTGCGATTGGTGCCGGTGCGTTGGTGGCCTATGGGGTTGCCTTCCATGGCCTGCCGACGAAAGACCTGCTGTTTCGGTGGCAATACTGGAACGGTGCCATGGGGATTATCGCTCATCATATTTGGCATGGAGTGGGTCTTAATAATTTCGGTTACTATTACACGCGGTACAAATGGCCCAGTGCGCCGGAGGATGTCAAGGACCCGCATAATGTTTTTGTACGCATCGCGGCAGAGTTGGGCGTTCCGGCGGCGCTTATTTTTATATTGCTTGTCGGTCTGTCATTCTACCGCGTATTTTTCCGCCCGGCGCAGAGTGATCAGACCCACCGCACGCCGCCCATGGGACTGATAATCGGCTTTGCCTGCATATGGTGGCTGGGCGACGGCCTGAGCCGCAGCATCGGGGCCGGCAAGGCTGTACCTTATATCCTTGAACTTTCGGCGGTTTATGCCGCCATAACCATCATCGCCATGGCCATGGTGTGCCAGCTCTTTACATGCATCGCAAGCCGATATCGCCGCAAGATTGAAATAGCTTTGGCCGTGGGGGCCGCCGGCATGCTGCTTTATGACCAGATCAACTTGGCGCTGGTGACGGGATGCGTTGCCATGCTCTTCTGGGCCGTTTTGGCGCTGGCCCACCCACTGGACGAACAATGCGTGGCGGCGGATTCCATTAATTCAAAACCTTCCGGCACCGATCGATTCAGTTCCGGGGGCAACCGGCGGCAAGCGACGAGATTGCAGTCGCCGGGGGCGGGTTCAGGCGTGGCCGAGAGCCGCGGCACATTGGGAAGAGTCACCGATTGGAAAGATATCCTCGCCCGCGTATGGGGGGCGGGATTGGTTGCGGCATCGCTGGCGTTGGTGGTTGGCGTTATTACGCCGGTCGTTGGCGAGCATTTTGCCTGGGATACTAAGGCGTATGCCGCGGCGTATAAAAAAGACATGGTTGGCGGCCACCTGCACCGTGCGCTGGCGGATATCGACCACATCCTCCGGTTTGATCGCCGTTCGCCGGCGTGGCTGGAACGTAAAATATCGGTCATGGAGCAACTGGGGCAAAACCCGCGAAGCGTCACACTGCGGCTATTGCACCTTAATACCGCCGATGCGCGCGTGCGGATTCCACTGGCGATGACACCCGCCAGCGGTCTGACATTACCGGAGCGTATTGCCGAGTTGAAGCTGGCCATCAGGCTAAATGACGACCTGCCTACGACGGAAGTTACGCGAATTTCTGCCCGGCACATAGCGTCAATCAAGGCGATGATCCGCCTGTTGGAATCGCA
>JAKAYZ010000195.1 GCA_021816165.1 Planctomycetota bacterium
CGACGGTATACTGTAGTTGTGGGTATGGGAGATGAATTGAAAGACCAAGGAGGTGTTCAATGAATCGCAACTTTAATCTGATACGGGCTGGTATGCTGGCCGCCATCGTGGCTGCGGCTGTCACCCCGGTTTACGCGCAGGTTTATGTGCAGAACGGCAACGCTCAGGATGCCAATAATTTAGTAGGAAGCGGAGGCAGTAATACGCCCGTCCAAGGCTTTGTGCCGAGCAATCCGAACATTTACGGTTTGCAGAATTCGGGGGCCGCATTCAATCCCGCTGGCATGCCGCAGTTTTCGCGTGTCGTTCCGGTGCCGATCCCCGGTGGGGGCACGACATATGCCCAGATACCTGTTGTCGGGCAATCTTCTTTTCAATCGTCGGGTGTGTCGCCATCGCAAGTGCGTTTAAGCAGCGTCAGCGCGGTTAGCCAAGGTGTTTCCAGTTTGGCCGTGGGCCGTGCACTCAATGGTGCGGTCAATCCGAATCAAAGCTATTCGGCGCAGATAGGTGCGGGTTTGGGTGTCAGTTCCGCCCTAACAGGGATTGGTGCGGTCAATCAGGTTAATGCCCCCCTTAATGCCAACGGTCAGTATACGTCATACTTTAATAATAATGTAAGCCTGCCCACCAATCCGCAGGCCTATTCCGGCATTTCAACGGGCAGTTCGGGGCAGATCAATCCCCTCTTTGGCCTTCGCCCTATGAGTGGTGCATTGATGCCGACGGGCAACCAATCCTCAAAATCGCGGTACCTCAATCGGGGCGAATCAAGTTTCAAGATCAATGGGAAGGTGTCGGGTAGCAGAAGTTTGGGCCTCGCATCTGTCCGCCCCACGAACAGTGCCATTGGCAAGCCCAATCAGGGGATGGTTGGCTATGTACCGCGTAAACATGTCCCGTCGGGGGATTATTATCAGCGTTTGCTGACGGAATTAAGCACCGGGCGTCGATCCAAGATCGTTGCACCGGGTATCGGCGGTGCGTCAGCGATCACGAATACCACCCTTGCCCCTGTCAACAGTAAAAAAGCTCAGCAGCTAATGATTGATCCAATCACCGGGCTGCCCATCGCGCCTATTACCGCCAAGCGAACGGTGGGACAAACCAGCACCGGCGGCGTGGCCCCGAATGGTTCATCGAATGTCCCGCATGCGGTTTCACCCACCGGGTCGCAGAACTGGCTTACGCCCAAAACCCAGAAGATGCTAAGGGCCGGACGCCATGTGCCAGCCATCTCGCAACTGGCGGGAAGGACCCACAGCACCTTCAACCGCTTTATGAAACGCGGCCAGATGGATCTGAAACAGGGACGCTATATCGCCGCCCTTTATCGCTTTAATTCCGCGTTGATTGTCAACCCCGGCAACCAACTGGCCCGGCTGGCGAGAGCCAATACAGAATTGATGGGTGGCATGTATGCCAGTGCCTATGCGGACTTCAAAACGGTCTTTGCCCATCATCCGCGTTTCACCGCGCTGCGGTATAACTGGAACGCCATGCTGCCGCGCCACGCCGTTGAAAAAACGCAGACGCAGCTTAAACGCATGCTGCCTGATCAAAGTGATGCCGCCGCATTTTTGCTGGCCTACACCTATTACCAGACCGGCCACGATAATAATCTGCGGCAACTGCTTTCCCTTTGGGCTTCATGGGGTACGGGCAGTCTCTGGCCGTCCATTTTAAACAGGGCGTGGCTGATAAACCCCGCCAAACGTTGAGCATGGTGCGCTGTCCATGCCAACTGAATTCAACCGCGTTTAATCCCGCATCTGCGGGGCGGGGAGCAGTCCAAGCAAGGATGTATCGATTTTGACCAGCACCGAATCGACAACTTCAACCAGTGACGGTCCTGTGCAACTGAAGTCGGCCGAGCCGATACCCGATGCGTCGGCCGATAATGAAATCGCTGACTTGGTATCGCTTAAGGGTACATCCCTGACTGACTTTATTGATGCCGACACGCTTCAGGACATTCAAGACTCCCTCACGGCTGTGGCCCAGGTGTCCGCGTGCATTCGTGATGCCGGGGGAAAGGCGCTTACCCAGCCTACAGTCAGCCATCGGTTCCAGACTCGCTCGGCTGCCATTGCCGCGGCCCATCGAGATGGAGGGGTTGGCAATCAACCATTTTCCGCACCCATCATGGTGGCGGGGGTGCGACTTGGCAGCATCAGCATTGAACCGATGCGGCATCAGCGGGTTGATGCCGCCCGTGTCGAGCAACTGGCGGCCAAATTTTCCATTGACGCTTCTCAAGCCCGCGAATTACTGCAATTGTGCGTTTCGGAAACAGAATTGCAGCGGTCGGCAGGTATCCAATTTTTGCAACTTCTCGCCAGCGCCATCTCTCGCCTCTGTGAGCAGGAGATGCAGCTTCGCCGGCGCATTGTGGAACTTTCAACCCTGTTCCACATTTCCACGCTTACAGCCGAGGCACGCGGTTTGGCGCAGACCCTTGACCGGGTGACGCAAAGTGTCGCCCAGGCCATGGGTGCCAAAGCCTGCTCATTGCGGCTGCTTGATGATCAGCGTGATGAACTGGTTATTAAAAGTGTTTACAACCTATCTGACGGCTACCTGAAAAAAGGCCCCATTATCGTCGACAAAAGCGGTGTTGACCGTGAAGCACTCGCTGGCAAGGTGGTACAAGTGGTGGACATGACCACCGACCCGCGCATCGCCTATCCGGATGACGCACGCCGTGAAGGCATCGCCTCGGTGCTATGCACGTCTCTTTCTTATCACGGCCACCCTATTGGCGTCATTCGTGTGTACACCGATACACCCAAGACCTTCACTTCTTTTGAGGTGAGGCTTTTGCAATCCATCGCGAATCAGGCGGCGGCAGCCATTGAAAATGCCCGGCTGCAGGAAGAGGCCATCGAGAAAGAACGTCTGCATCGGCAAGTACAAATTGCTGCGGAGGTTCAGCGCCGCATGATTCCACCCAGTGCCCCCATTATTAAGGGGTTCGACATTGCGGCACTGTATGTCCCCTGCTTTGAGCTTGGAGGGGATTTTTATGATTTTATTGAATTTGGCCCGCAGGCGCTGGGCATTGCGGTAGCGGATATTGTTGGTAAGGGGCTGCCGGCTTCAATACTTATGGCGTCGGCCCGGGCATCTATTCGCGCCTATGCCAGCGATATCTACGACCTGGACGAAGTTATAAGTCGCGTCAATAAAGCCATTGTTGCCGATACGCAGCGTGGCGAATTTGTCACCCTCTGGTACGGCACACTGGAATTTAAATCCCGACGATTGACCTATTCCGTCGCTGGCCATGACCCTGCCCTGTTGTTGCGCGATGGCACCATCCGTGAACTAGGATCCGGGGGCATGGTGCTTGGCGTTGACCCGCAGGAAAAATATGGCAAGCACATTCTGGATATCCGCAGGGGGGACTGCATCCTCATCTATACCGACGGCCTGACCGATGCCATGAATTTTGACGGTGAGTCCTTTGGCAAACAGCGCCTGCGTGACGCATACATTCGCTATGCCGATTTACCGGCCGAGCAAATTTGTCGACAACTCGTGTGGGAAACGCGCCGATTTGTGGGCCTCAACAGTCGCGTTGATGACACGACTTTGGTTGTCATTAAAGCCGTGGAATGAAAACCCCATCGCAAAACGTCGGCTCGCATGCGGACGGGCCAGGAGCCTGTCCGAGTAATAACAGGGATTGTGACGTATGGATTTTGGCGGGCACAAAAAGCGGGGACGAAGGCGTATCGGGCGAAGGTGATACGTCGCACCCGCCGCGTCCACCGGCCGATCTAACGCATTTGTAGTTTGCGTTTTGACCGGTATAATCTGATGTTTGGCTGGTGGGTTGGCTATCCATCGGCGTGTGTGGCTCGGATAGAGGTTCGACGTGCAAACATTACACGTCAATAGAGTTGGCACATGACGCAGCGTGAAAGTATAGCGCTTTTGGCTGCGTATTGGCACCCGGCACAACGGCCCGATAAATATCGGCGTGGTGTATGCATCGGGGTCTGGCTGCAGGATTTTTGTTAACATTTCTGCGGCCGTACCGTTCCGGTGTGGCTGCGTTTTTTAGCGTTAGTTGGGATGTCGGTTGTGGGTGGATGCGGTTTCTGCCGCATTTGACGTTGGGTTTTATAGTTCGGATCGGCCGCTTGGTGTGAGGCCGCAAACCGAGCCTGACCCGCGCCGGTGGTAATTTATGAATGCCGGGCATTTGGTGGTCGGCGTAACTCCAAAAGGATTGGACAAACTATGAATCAGGAATTGCTGCGAATCATCGATTCAATCGCCCGGGACAAAAATATCGAAAAAGATTCGGTATTTACAGATATAGAGGCGGCGTTGATGTCGGCTGCCAAAAAGTTCTACGGTGAAACCGATGACGTCCAATGCAGCATCGATCGCATGAGTGGCGAAATTGAAGTCCGTAAAAACGGCGTCCTGATTGAATACCGTGAATTTGGCCGCATCGCCGCCCAAACGGCCAAGCAGGTGCTTATCCAAAAATTACGAGAAGATGAACGCGGCAGCATCATGGATGAGTTCAGCGACCGGAAGGGACAGATCATCACGGGTACCGTTTCGGCCTCGGACGATAAAATCCCCGTCGTCACTGTGAACTTGGGCCGCTGCGAGGGGTTTCTGCCCCGCAGCGAACAAATCCCCGGCGAAAAATACGATGTGGGGCAGCGTATTCGGGCGTTGGTGCTCGAGGTGCGTCCGGCCGGCAATCATGTCAAAATCGTTCTCTCGCGTTCGCACCCCGATTTCATCCGGCGGCTGTTTGAAATTGAAGTGCCGGAAGTGCAGGAAAAAGTAATCGAGATCAAATCGCTGGCGCGTGAGGCAGGGTATCGCACGAAAATTGCCGTCTCGTCCGTGGATTCAAAGGTGGACTGCATCGGCGCATGCGTTGGGGTGCGCGGCAGCCGCATTAAAAACATCGTTGATGAACTCGGTGGCGAACGTATCGATATCGTTCGCTGGAATGAATCGTCGCAGATGTTCATTGTTAACGCCCTGAAACCCGCCGAAATAGTTAATATTTTCCGTAGCTATGAACTTGCCCGTGCAGTAGTGATTGTCGATGAGTCCAAACTCTCTTTGGCGATTGGTAAACGCGGTCAGAATGTCCGTCTTGCCGCCAAACTCACCGGTTGGGAGCTTAGTATCTGCACGCCGGAAGAGCTTGAAGCACACCGCAATGATCTGGCGGCCATCACCAGCCAGATCGATAATCTTCCTGAGCACTTTGTAGATCGCCTGCTTGAGTTCGGTATTATTCAGGCGGAAGAAATTGAGGAAGTCGGGGCCGAGCCGATTGCCAAGACGCTCGACATCCCGCTGGAGAAAGCCGAGCGGATGATTGAAATTGCCCGAGTGTATCTGAAGGAAAAGGCTGCCTCGGAAAAGAAGCGGGCGCAGGAGCGTGCCGCCAAGGCAGCCGATGATGCGGCTGGCGAAGATGCCATTGAGCCCGTCGCCGCCGAAATTGATGGAGCGGCTCCTGCTGCCGGGCCGGATGGTACCGGATCTGCCGCTTCAGCCGTGGCGGCCGCCCCGGACGCGGTGACGGATGAGGTTGCGGGAGGTGAAGGCTCATCAGCCGAGCCTCAGGAGCATGCCTCGACTTGATGGTGTAATGTGCAGATAGTTTTGGTGGCGTTAACTACCCACGGGTTGGGATGGCTTTAACACAGTGCCGCTAAAGCGACTAAGAT
>JAKAYZ010000196.1 GCA_021816165.1 Planctomycetota bacterium
GGCGGCGAACCTGGTCTGTTCCTGGATCGCGCCAGCACCCTGCGCCAGTCACCCTGTCCCCCCAATCGTCTCGTTGAAATGACCGAAAACTTCCGCACGCTTCCCAATCTGCTGGATGCCATGAATCTGGTTTTTCAGAAGGTCTTTGCCCAACTCCCCGCCGACGCCCGCCTGGGCCAGTTGCCGCCGCTGCGCCAGGGCCGCCTGGCTCAACCTGCCTCCGACCACCACCTGCTCACCGGCAGCCCCATCGAACTGCTGGTGGTGGTTTCCCAGTCCGCTCCCGCCGCCACCGCATCACCCGCTGACGACACCGAACCCGACAATATCAGCGATACCGACGACGATGTGGCCATTGAAGATATGAGCAACGCCCAGAAGGAAGCTGTGCGCCTCGTTGATCGTATTGGCCAACTTATCAGTCAAAATAAATTATCATCGTCCGTGGATCAAAAGCCACGCCCCATCACCTACAGTGATATCGTCATCCTCCTGCGCAGCCCCAGATATCAGGCCCAGCAGTTTGTCCGCGTTTTTCTCGAAAATGGCATTCCGGCACACAGCGTTCTGACCAGCGGCTATTTCGCCGCTCCCGAAGTGCAGGAAATACTCGCCCTGCTGGAAGTCCTGGATAATCCATTTCAGGATATCCCCCTGGCCGCCACCCTCCTTGGCCCCCTCGGCCGTTTCTCCTATGATGATCTGGCCGCCATCCGTGCCGAATTTCCACCTTCGCGGGAGTTGCGGTTCCATCAGGCAGTTTTTCGCGCCATGTATCATCCCGTTGGCCATGCGGCATCCTGGTCCGGCGATTTCGCTGATCTGCCGCAACGGCTCCAATCGTTTTTTCAAAAGCTTGATGGTTGGCGCCTAGCTATACGTACCCTTGGTGTACCTGAAGGCCTGGCCCGTATTTACCAGGACAGTGGCCTGCTCATCTGGTCCGCTGGCCTGCCTCAGGGCCGGCAACGCGTCGCCAATCTTCAAATGCTTTACCAACGGGCCCTGGAGTTTTCGTGCTTCCAGCACCAGGGCCTGAGCCGTTTTCTCGCCTTTTTACGCGACCTGCAAAATCAAGACATAGATCTGGGCACCGCCCCTGTGGCCGCAGCCGGCGATGACGCCCTGCGCATTATGTCCATCCATAAAAGCAAAGGCCTCGAATTCCCCATCGTCATTCTGGCCGGTCTTGGCTCCAAATTTAATAACCAGGATACGCAAGGCGATTGTCTGGTCCACCGCCAGCACGGTATAGGCTTGCGCTACAAAGACCCGGATACCGGTCAATGTTGGTCCCCACCGCAATACCAACAGATACGTACTGCCATCGAGCACCGCGGCCTCGCCGAAGAAGCCCGACTGCTGTATGTGGCCATGACCCGAGCCCGTGATAAGTTGATCCTGGTCGGTTCTGTCCGCGAAAGATCCGGCAACCCCTGGCGGCCGACCTCCCCAAAACCTTCTGTGCAATGCGCTTTGGACTGGATCGCGCCCATCTTCGCCACCTCTGACACCACCCTCTCCGATGGCTCGTCGGCCATGAAAATCTTTCCCCAGGCGGCCACGTCCGCGCCGCGGTCAGATATATCAACTCCCCCCTTGGCCGCGGCTGGCCAAGCCACCACCGCCACCCTGGCCCAGCTACTCTCCGACCAATCTTCTCCATCCGCCACCACCGCCCCAGCCACAACGGTGCCGCAGCCGGCCGATCCGGAGGTGCAGGCGTTGATCACCAGGCTTACCAGCACTTATCCCTGGCAGCCGCTGACCATGCTGCCCGCGGTAACCAAGGTGACGGAATTGAAATCTCACCTCCTGTCCGATGAGGAAGAATCTCCCGCCGCGGAACTCATCACCCCCGCTGCTCATCCGGTCGCTCTGCTTCCGGAAACTAATCAAAGCCCCGCCATCCAGCGCGGCATCGCGACCCACCGCCTCCTGCAATTGCTGAATTTAGCCCAGCCGGTGGATGCCGCCGGAATTGGCCGCCAAATCTCGGCCTTGGTGGACCGGCAGCTATTATCTGCAGATGATGCGGCGCTGATTGATCCCGTGGCCGTCGCCTGGATATTTCAAACACCCATTGGCCTGCAGATTATTGCGGTTACTTCGGCCCAAGGCACCGCCGATGACCCCGGCAGCGGCCGCATCCACCGGGAACTTCCATTTCTTTGGTCCATGGAACCACATTTGCTCGCCAGTGCCCCGAAGAATTGTGCTTCACCCGGTACCAACTCCGCGGATCGTGTGTTGGTCCGCGGCGTCATTGATCTGTTGCTGGCAACACCCAGGGAATTGCACCTGGTCGATTACAAAACCGATCTTGCCTCCCAAATACAAGTTCGCACACCCATGTACACCCGCCAACTGCGGTATTATGCTCAGGCGGTATCCGCCATTCTCGGCCGCCCTGCCACCCATGCAACACTGCTGTTTCTCTCCGCCCAAACCGTCATCCCTGTCAGCCTGCATCCGTGACCTGATCCTGGCTGGTGCCGCCACAATTTAACGCCTATGGAAAATAACCGGTTGGCGTAAGCCAATCTCGGCATTCCTGACCACCCGCTCTGCTTGATGCCTGCCTCGCGCAGCGTACGCCATCTTTTAGCTTTTGCTATATAATAATCTCGCGTCGCGTAGCTTTATATCTGGAGTCGGACTATGACTGGACGCCAGCGTGTGGCCGCGTTGTTGGCTGACAAGCCCGTAGATCGCCTGTCGCTGATGCCGGTAAATATGATGTTTGCCGCCGATTTAATCAGCGCGAAATATCTTGATTACGTGTTGGATCATCGGGTAATGGCCGAAGGTCAGATTCGTACGGCCGAGCGGTTCGATTTTGATCATGTTTCGTGCATGTCGGATCCCTGCCGTGAAGCGGCGGACTGCGGCGCGGTCATCCGCTATTTTGAAAACCAACCACCGGCCATCGATGAGGACAACGCGCTTCTGGCTGACAAGGCCCATCTGCTGAATTTGCGCGTGCCTGCACCGGAATCGGGCCGGCGCATGAATGAATGTCTGCGGGTTGAAAGCCTGCTCAAAGAGCGTGTCGGCCGAGAAAAACTGGTGCTGGGCTGGGTGGAAGGCCCGTGCGCTGAAGGGGCGGACCTCCGCGGCATCAATCGGCTGATGCTGGATTTTATTGATGATCCACCGTTCGTGCGGGATCTGTTTGCTTTCGTGGTGCAGCTGGAGTTGGGTTACGCCCGGGCACAAATTGCCGCCGGGGCGGATCAGATCGGCATCGGCGATGCCGCCGCTTCTCTGGTGGGGCCGCAAATTTACGAGCAATTCGTTTGGCCCGCGGAACAGCAACTCATCCAGGGCCTTCATGCCATGGGCACCACGGTGCGTTTGCACATTTGCGGCAATATCCGTCCTCTGCTTCACCAAATAGCACGTCTGGGTTGCGAAATAGTTGATATTGACGCGATGGTTCCAGTGGATCAGGCCCGACAGGAAATGGGATCCAAGCAGATTATTCTTGGTAATATCGATACCGTGCGGGTTTTACGCAACGGCACGCCCGCGACGGTACGCGCCGCAGTTCGGGAGTGTCATCGCCAAGCCGGCATGCGATTTGTAATCGGCGCGGGCTGCGAAATTCCACGGGACACACCTCATGCCAACGTCCACGCGCTCACCGAATACGCGCACCAGTCCCATAGTCCGATCTAAGGCCTTGCCGGGCAACGTCACGGTGCCGTGTAAAAGTCCCGTTCCCTGGGCGTCGGAACCGCAACGTTTTTTGGCACCAATCGTGCCTCTATGGCGATAACAGACCAATCAATCCGCAATTGCCGCTGGAACGGAGCACCAACCCATTTTTTCTCCTTAAGGAAACCGTATTGGGGTTAGCGCTTCGCCCGTTCACCCGCTTTGCGCTGTGATGAAGCCGCCTCTCCAACGGGCGTGGCCACGTCAAAGTTTATCGGCAGCAGCCCCAGCCGTTTACGGGCCGCATTACACGCCGCCAATACACCCGGCATCCGCTTCGCTGAAATGTACCGCACCTGACCATCGGCAAAGGCAATTGGGCCTGGCTTGACTGGCTCCTGGTCATTGACAAACAGCACAATCAACTGTGGCAACAGCGCTATGCGGCTTGGACGATTGATATGCGTAAGTCCGGCACCCGTGTAACGATAGTCGCTGTTCTTTCGCACCAGCGTAGCCAAAAGAGATGGCTTCATGGTTTTGTAATCCTTCGGCAGAACCAGGGATTCCAACTCCAATGTCGGATCACTTAGCGTGGTCCCGTTGATGGCTCCACTGCGCACCAGCACTGACATATCCGGCGGAAAATCATGGTGATGGCGATTGGCCCATGCCCGGCAGGCCGACACAATTTGTTCCATGCGTGCGTGCTGTGTCAGTTCCAGCCCCTTACGCACGGTGATGGCGCTGAACGCAAAAACGGACACCCCTCCCAGCATAGCCAACAGCCCCAGCCATCGCCCCAAAATCGGATGCTGATGCACATTCACATGGTAAATCAGCGCGCCGGCCCCAATAAAAAGGGCCAGCATCGCCAAAATCAGCACGCCCACTGATGGTGGATGGGTGGAGGACGCCGGATATTTCCACAGCATCGCGCACTCCAGCACCACACAGATTGTAGCGATAACGGAAAGCCAGTTCACCGGCCTGCTCATGAGCGGCACACTGGTATCCGCCCGGCCACTGTTGGAGGTCATCTGCTGGTTCATAGCGGTTATTATAGACCAACCACCAGCCCCATGGATAGGCTGCCCGGAAAAGCTCCGTTCCGCCATCATCCAAAACCTTGATCAAACCACCGGCACTTGCAGAATCCTGATGATGGGATACCTTGGCGCAACTTGGATCAACCGGGAGACGGTTGCGTGCATCAGGAGATTTTCCCTTGCCATCCCCCCCGCCTGTTGATGATTCTATTTGCACCCTGATCCGTCTGGCTATACGCGAAGATCTGGGCGGCCTGCCTGGTGAACCAACGGCCATGGACCGCACCGTGCAATTGACGATCCCGAAATCGACTCGCGTCTCGGCCACCATTGTGGCCAAGGCAGAGGGCGTCATTTCTGGCCTGTTTCTCCTTCCCGCCATTCTCCGGGAATATGGTTCCACCACGAAATCTGACTTGCATCTTCAAGATGGCCAAGCCGTCGTGGCCGGCACCGCTATTGCCACCTTTCAAGGCCCGGCCGACAGCCTTCTTTCGGCGGAGCGGGTGCTGCTGAATTTTATCAGTCGACTCTCCGGTGTAGCCACGCTGACGCGCCAATACGTAGACGTGGCACGCCGGTCCAGCACCAGCCATGTACCAGCCATCTGCGACACCCGTAAAACCACGCCGGGGTGGCGCGTCCTGGAAAAATATGCGGTACGCTGCGGCGGCGGCGTCAACCATCGCATGGGTCTTTACGATGGTGTGATGCTCAAGGACAATCACATCGCCGCTTTGCGATCCACCAGACCGGATCATGAAACGCTCGCAACTCTGACCAGCCGCATCCGTCAGGCGCTGCCGCCGACCACAACCCTGTGGCTGGAAGTGGACACGCTGGCTCAACTCGAGCAGGCTTTACCCAATGGCGGTGCGGATATCATTTTGCTGGATAATATGCCGGTGATTGAGCTGGCCCAAGCCGTCATCATCCGGAACACACTGGGTCAACATGGCCATCCGCTGTTGGAGGCTTCCGGCGGTATCACGCTGGCAAATCTTCCGG